>DAOVUP010000235.1 GCA_030632525.1 Desulfobacteraceae bacterium
TATGCAGCGATGGATTTACTCGTGCTCTAAACAGTTGTTGGACAGGGTTATCTGGGCATATGGTGCTCAGAAAGGACTGCAGTTTACTCTATTCAGGCCTTTCAACTGGATTGGTCCGAGACTGGATAGCCTCATGTCAGCGCGCATCGGCAGTTCACGGGCCATAACACAGCTAATCCTGAATCTTGTTGAAGGTACCCCGATACAGCTTATTGATTCCGGCAACCAGAAAAGATGCTTTACGGATGTCTCTGATGGTGTGGAGTGTCTTTTCAGGATTATAGAAAACAAGGGTAGTGTTTGCGACGGCAGGATAATCAATATCGGCAATCCCGAAAATGAGGCCAGCATCAGGGACCTGGCCCAGCTTTTGGTATCTAAATTTAATGAGCATCCTTTGCACTCAAAATTCCCCCCCTTTGCGGGTTTCAAGGAAGTTGAAAGCAGGACCTATTATGGTGAAGGCTACCAGGATATGGAGCACCGCAAACCGAGTATTCAAAATGCCAGACGGCTGTTGAACTGGACTCCTGCTGTTGAACTTGAACAATCCGTTGAGGAAACTCTAGATTTCTTTTTGCGGGAAGCCATCAGGTGTGGAGAGTTTGAGATCGTAGATAAGGAATCCGTCGTGTGTACGTAGCGGACAGGAGGAGACCTTTGAAAAATGTTCAATTTTGGTCAAGGTCAAGGAGGGCGAAAATTTCAACCACAGGAATATATAGAATATTTCGAGGATTGAAATTTGAGCCTGTTGATAAATCCCGCTCATCGGGGACGTAGAGATTGGGCAGATAAGCGTAGACTTCGAAAGGGGACGTTTTGCAAAGGTCTCGGCAGGGTTTCCCATGCAAATAGGCCTGAGGATCGACGTTGATACCTTCAGGGGAACGAGATACGGCGTCCCGGCGTTGTGCAGGCTTTTAGCTGATCATGCAGTCAGCGCATCGTTCTTCTTTTCGGTTGGACCGGACAATATGGGCCGGCATCTGTGGAGGATGGTCCGCCCCCGTTTTTTTCTGAAGATGCTGAGGACAAAGGCTGCAAGCCTTTATGGGTGGGATATCCTGCTCCGTGGTACTTTTTGGCCGGGACCTGTCATCGGGCAAAAATTAGGGCATATCATACGCTCTGTCTCGGATGCCGGGCATGAAATTGGGTTGCATGCCTGGGATCATCACGAGTGGCAGGCAAACATAGAAAGGATGAAGAGTGATGCCATATTTGACTCCCTGGACAGGGGGGTTGCCCTTCTTACGGGTATCCTCGACCGTCAACCTACCTGTTCAGCAGCTCCTGCCTGGAAATGTAACGATCTTGTTCTCTTGGAAAAGGCCAAATTCCCTTTTAACTATAACAGTGACTGCAGAGGTGAAGAGATCTTTTTCCCCCTGATTCGGGGAGAGGCGGTTCTTCAACCCCAGATCCCGGTTACCCTGCCAACATACGACGAGATAATCGGGCATAATGGCATATCAGATACCAATTATAATGACTACATGCTCTCTCTCATAAGACCCGACAAGCTCAATGTCCTGACCGTACACGCTGAAGTGGAGGGGATTCTTTGCCTTGAAATGTTTGATCGGTTTCTGAAAACGGCACGGTCCATGGGGGCAGACTTTGTCCCTCTTAAATCCCTACTTAGTACTTCCCAGGGAATTGGCCTCTCTACAATTGCTGCTAAGGAAATTCCAGGCCGCGATGGATGGATTTCCTGTCAGGAAGTGGAGAAATAGAAAATTTAATTATGAAGAAGTATTCTGTTGCCCTAATAGCCCTTTTTCTTATCCTCTACATCCTGCCGCTTGGGGTACGGCCCATTTCGATTCCGGATGAGTCAAGGTACGCTGAGATTCCGCGTGAAATGATTGCCTCAGGGGACTGGGTGGTACCACATCTCAACGGGCTCAGATATTTCGAGAAACCGGTATTGGGGTATTGGCTCAATGCTCTCTCCATAACCCTGTTTGGTGAAAGTGCATTTTCCATACGTCTTACCTCAGCCCTGGCAACCGGCATTTCGGCCTTGATAGTTTTCTTCCTGATAAGGAGATTTGGTGGGGGATCCCGGGCCGGAATTCTTGGAGCAGCGGCGTATCTTACCTGTCTGCTCGTATTTGCCCTTGGGATTATAAACATCTTAGACAGTATGCTTTCCATGTTCCTGAGCGGGGCCATGGCATCATTTTTTTTCGCTTATAAGGAAGAAAGGTTTTCAAAAAAAGTTGCTTTCCTTGCCCTGTTCGGGCTATTTTGCGGCCTTGCATTTCTCATAAAGGGATTCTTAGCTTTTGCAGTCCCGCTCCTAACGATTGTGCCCTTCATGCTCTGGGAGCGCCGTTTCAAAGAATTAATTAAGATCTCCTGGGTTCCGTTTCTAATGGTTTTAATTGTTACGCTTCCCTGGTGCATAATGATTCATCTTCGTGAGAGCGATTTCTGGAATTATTTCTTTTGGACCGAGCATATTAAACGATTTATTTCCCCTATTGCAGGCCAGCATCCGAAACCCTTTTGGTACTTTATTCCAATCTTGGTGGGAGGGGCTTTACCGTGGATATTTCTTCTCCCTGCCGTTTTTTCAGGGGCAAAAGACGTATTTCAGAGCAAAGATTCGCTCATCCGCTTTGCCATATGCTGGTTGCTGTTTCCTTTTTTGTTCTTTTCAGTCTGCAGTGGAAAGCTCATTCCATACATCCTCCCATGCTTCCCGCCCATTGTTAGTATTATTGCGATCGGACTTGTGAACTACTTTGAATCTGGCAAGAAAAGATCATTTGCGATTTGTGCGTCATTCCTCGCTGTTCTGACGGTGGGAGCTGCGGTGATGCTTGTGGCGAGTCAGACGACGGAACTTGTCGAATTTAGAGCCTACAGCCGGCCGGAAACCTGGAAATGGGTTTTAGCGGCAGCAGGTCTTTTAATATGGAGCACCGCCTGTTTTTTATCTGCGATGGGATCTGATTCCAAGAAGAAACTGGCGCTATACGCCATCGCCCCCCTGATGCTCTTGTTCAGCGTTCATTTTATCGTGCCGGATCAAGTAATGGAGGAAAGAGCGCCGGAAGGGCTTTTATCGCGTAATCGGGATATGGTCAATGCTGAAACAATGGTTGTTTCGGATGAGTATCTGGTTCACGCGGTCTGCTGGTTTTACGGGCGGGATAATGTCTATCTTTTGGAAAAAAGCGGCGAACTCAGGTACGGGCTGGAACGTGATGAATCAATCCCTTCTCGCCTGTTAACCATCAAAAACTTCCGGGAAATTATTAATAGCAATTCCGGCAAAAACCGGATTATACTTATTGCTGAAGAGAAACGCTACAGACAATGGATGAGTCTGTTGCCCAAACCGGAATTTGAGGACATTGATAATGGTTTTGTGTTTCTCAGATTTTAGTTTCTCAGGTTCATCCGGGTTAGTAATTGCCCATTTTACTTCTATCGATTCGCGTTGATCATCAAATAAATTCCTAAGAAAAAAAACACGCTATTTGCGAACCAGGCTGAAAGAAGGGGCGGTAGA
>DAOVUP010000081.1 GCA_030632525.1 Desulfobacteraceae bacterium
CCTTTGGGATCGGTGAGGGGCCGCTTTTCATAAACCGCGCAAGGGGCTTCCGCTCCCCAGTGGACGTCAGTGTGCAACGCATGATCTTTTATTTCATTGTCTCTCGGCATCCATTCTAAAGCCATAAAGTGTCCTCCTTATATGCATATTAAGGTTATCTTTTGGTGGTTTATGATCATTATTCAATTCGTTTAACAGACCCGGGGTGAATTAAAAACCTCATCAAAAATCCGGGACCAGGACGATACGCCTGTCAGGGGGCGATTTATGGGTCTCTTCAAAGGCCTCGATAATCGTACTCATCGGGCGTGTTTCAACAAACGGTTCAACAGCCACTTTTTTGGAAAGGATCATCTCAAGAATCTGAGGGTAGTACTCGGGAAGACATGCCCAGGTCCCAATTATCTCAGCGTCAAATGCCATCAGCCTGCTAAAGGAAAATTCGACTTTTTCCATTCCAAAACCGACAATGACCAGCTTTCCGGTAAAACCGAGAAGACCCAAGGCGGTTTCCTGGCCCGGCTTTGAACCGGTTACCTCAAAAATCTTCCAGCCATAATTTGGGAGTTGTTTTTCTTTCCGAATAGCCTTAACCTCTTTGGATATCTCTCTCGGACTTTTCCCCTTGGAATTAATGGTAAAATCGGCCCCATAGGAAAGCATTTTATTAAGACGTTCCTCCACGATATCAATGGCGATGACAGTTCCGGCTCCCAAAGCCTTGGCGATCTGTACCATATACTGGCCAACACCTCCAACCCCTATGACCACCACATTGTCACCGGGTCCAAGGTCCACTTTTTTAGCAGCCTGATAAGGTGTGGTGGTGGCATCAGCAACCACTGCCAGATGAGAGAGGGGTAAGTCCCCCCTGTTCTTGATCTCACATAAATCTGTGCCGGGTACAGGGATGTGGCTCGAAAAACCCCCATAAATCCCCATGCTGTTTCCCGGCATAAATTGGTTAAGACAGCGGTTGCCCCTGCCCGTCTTACAGAGATGGCAATCCCTGCACGGCATGACCGCCGGGATCAGGACCTCCTTTCCAATCCATCCCTCGTCCCCGGCAACTACGGTCCCGGAGATTTCGTGCCCCAGTGTCAAAGGGGGTTTTGCAATAGTTGGAACGCCATCGTAGAAGTACCCCAGGTCCGTATGGCATATGCCGCAACCCGCAACCTCTACCAGGACCTCTCCTGCCTGCAATTCGGGAACGGGTATCTCCGTTTTCTCGAGTCTGCCTGGTGTCACCTCACCTGATTCCCTGTCGCGCGAGGTGGGTTGAACCATCTGCCAGGTCTGTATTTTGTCTGGTACCGTCATTTTTTCCTCCTCATCTTTTTTGTGAGCCCCGCCTGAGACGGGATTGAGTAGTCAAGCAGTTCAATCGACAATCAAATATCAAGAATCCTAAATCATCCCGTACCCACCGTCCACACAGAGGAGCTGGCCGGTGATGTAGTTACTTTCGCTAGAAGCTAAGAACACGAAGGCGGGAGAGATATCGTCCGGTTCAGCAAAACGTTTCAGAAGTATCCTGTTCATGTAGATATCCCTGAGCTTTTCATCGCTCCTTATCTTTTCCGTCATATCTGTGGCAACGATACCTAAAGAGATAACATTACAGCAGACATTATAGCGGGCAAGCTCACGGGCAATCGATTTGGTCATACTGAGGATGCCCCCCTTTGCCGCGCTGTAATTGATCTGGCCCACGGTGCCTACGAGCCCTGCTACGGACATGACATTGATGATCTTGCCGCTATTCTGCTCCTTCATCCGCACTCCAGCAGCCTGTGAGCATAGAAAAGCGCCCTTCAGGTGGATATCGACTACCTGATCCCACTGATCCTCAGTCATCTTGATCATCAGGGCAGGGCGGGTAAATCCGGCGTTATTGACCAAGATGTCGATTTTGCCAAACGTATCAACAGCAGCCCCGACCAGACCTTCCGCATCTTTTTTCTTTGCCACGTCTGCCTTTACAGCTATGGCTTCACTTCCCATGGATTGAATGGCGTCAACGACTTCGTTGGCCGCATTTTCGTTAGATGTGTAGTTGATGACGACCTTTGCGCCTTCCTTTGCAAAACCGAGGGCAACGGCCCTCCCAACGCCTCGGCTGCTTCCAGTCACCAAAGCAATTTTGTCTTTAAGTCTCATAGGTTAACCCTCATAATAAGAATGCTGTTCAATACATTTGGGCCACCCGACCCCCTCCAAATTATAATCACATTGTAGTCACAATATAGTTACAATGGAAATTTATTTGAAATCGATTTTCATGTCAAGCAAAATCGAAAAGGGGAATTTTTTTGACAGATTTTTTAGTCTTTGACAGGGGTTTTCTCAGGATATATACTCCCCATTCCTTAATTGACTACTGCTAAAACGGAGTTGAACATGGGTCAGATAACATATTACAGTACCAATAATAAGTCGGAGCGCGTCAATTTCCAGACCGCCCTGATGAACGGTCTTGCCTCCAACTATGGCCTTTACATGGTTTCCAAAGAGGACATTCCCAGGCAGGAATCCGCCGCCATTAATGCTATGCAAGACATGTCTTACGCGGAGATAGCCTTCGAGGTCCTTTACCCGTTCTTGAAAGAGGAAATCTTGCGGGCGGATTTGAGGAAAATGCTTGAAGATGCCTATGATGATAGGGCAATTCCCACACAAATGGGTCATGTTACGGGTAAAACCCATATCATGTGGCTGACCCGGGGACCGACCTACTCTTTCAAGGATTATGCTGCCCGGTTTTTTGGAAGGACCCTCAATTATTTTCTCAAGAAGTCCGATCTCCGGAGGGTCGTGGCTGTTGCTACGAGCGGTGATACGGGGGGGGCCGTGGCTGATGCCCTTCATGGTCTGGAACGAATTGACAATGTCGTGTTTTTTCCAAAAGGCTCTGTTACCGAAAGACAGCGGAGACAGATGACTACTCTGGGTGGAAACGTATATGCCTTTGAAGTAAATGGGGATTTTGACGTATGTCAGGCCCTTGCTAAACGCCTTCTCGGGGATAAGGAGTTCGCAGATGAGCTGTTCAACGACCCTGATCGGTTTACATCCGCAAACTCGATCAGTGTAGGAAGACTTCTACCTCAGGCCGTTTACCCTTTTTTTGCATATTCCCGCGTTGCCAAATACGATGAGCCGATGATCGCAAGTGTGCCCTCCGGGAATTTTGGGGATATGATGGGGACCGTAGTAGCAAGAGAAATGGGGCTTCCCATATCTAAAATAGTCTGCGGTGTTAACGAGAACGATGAGTTCCCGGAATTTCTCAAGACAGCAGACTACCGGGTGAAACCATCGAAGAAATCCCCCTCATCGGCCATGATCGTTTCAAATCCGAGCAATTTTGCGAGACTTATCGATCTTTACGGCGGGCATGTATACGATAAGCGGGATGACACCGGTAATGTTATCCAGGAGGGTGTGATGGACATCAGACCGGATATGGAGGCCATGAGAAGAGATTTTTACTCTATCAGTGTGAGCAATCCCGATCATTACACGGCCATGCGTGAGGTATATGAGCGATTCGGAATAACCATCGAGCCCCATGGGGCAGTTGGCTGGCGGGCCCTGGGCACCTATCTGAACGAAAACCACGATCGTCTTGCGGTTATCTACGAGACTGCTGACCCGGGTAAGTTTCCCGATGATGTTGAGAAGGCTATCGGAGTGACTCCTGATATACCTGAGAGGATTGCGAAGCAGGCCAAATTGAAGGAAAGGATATACAGTATAAATGATACGCCGAATGTCAGAGATGACGGTTCAATCGTGCTGAGTGATTCGCAGTATCAAAAGGCAAAGGAGGCCATTAGAACGATCTTCAGCGGGTCTTGAAAGGTTTTTGTTGAAGGCGTATTAAGGCTGAGAAAGTACAGTGCCCACAGTGGAATTTATGAATGGGTACTGATGAAGTGACCCCTGATCACTGCTTCGCGTCCGGATCATCAGAATGCATAATAGTGGACCAACTGTTTGGTCACGGAGATGAGATCTTCCACAAGGACATGCTCATCAGCCGCATGGGCCAAATTATTCCCTGAGCGCAAAAGACCGCAGCAGGCAATCCGGGGTCTTTCGGGCTGAAGTTGTTCCAGCACCATTCCCATATCCGTTGAAGCGCTGATGCCGCCGAAAACGAAGTCCTGGTATCCCCAAACGGCGGTGGCTGCTGCCCGCATTTTTTTGAGGCATCTGTTTCGGGATCGATCTCCACGGGTGAAAAAATGTTGTAAAAATCCATCTTGAGATCCAGCAGTCTTGAGTTTTTCAGGCCACGCTTCACGGCCATTTCAATCTCGGAAACTACTTCTTCATACCTCTCGTCCGGTAGATACCTGCGGTTGACGGTGAGATGGCACTCCCCGGCAACCACATTCTCCTTAACCCCGCCGCGGATGACATTTAGGTTGAACATGGGGGTCATTCTATCTGAAGGCGCACCGGGCAGAGGAAGAGCCGGGAGACGGGACTCTTTCTTTTCCACATCACTCTTGAGATCCATGAGTGCCTGCATAACCGGGATTAACTCCTCGATGGCGTTGACCCCCATCCAGTTCATCCCGGAATGGCAGCTCTTACCTACTGCGGTGATGTTCGCGCGAGCAGCCCCTGCAATGCCAGTCAGGACGGCTGGGTCGATTGACCCCAATTCTCCCCACACCAGGTGGTTTGAGAAATAGCCTTTTTCGGCTAAATAGAGAGCACCCGGGTAGACTCCTACTTCTTCGTCCGTGCAGAAACAACATTCCATTTGAGAGTGCGGTTCCAGACCCATCTCATGAATGACTTTCGCCGCCCCCATAAAACAGGCAATGGCCCCTTTCATATCTACCGCCCCCCGTCCGTACAGCTTGCCATCTTTCACCGTTCCGGCAAATGGGTCTTCGGACCAAGGGTCATCAACCGGCACCACGTCCATGTGCGCGTAGAAAGTGCTGCGTGGCTTACCGTTCTTAAGCACACCGACCAGGTTGATGCGCTCACCCGAAAGAGGTTCCGGGATCATTCGGTATTTTTCTTCGGGGACCGCAACACGGCGTGTTTCAAAACCGAACCCGTTCAGTTCAGCTTCGAGGATGTCCACCAGTTCTCCGTAATTTTCTCCGGGCGGGATAGTCGTATCCACACCAATGATTTTCCTTAGAAGATAGATGAGGTAATCTCTCTCCTGTTCAACTCTCAAGAAAGCTTCGGTGAAGTCCATCAATAGCCTCCCTTTTGGTCAGATCGTTTTTAGGGCTGATCCATGAAAATGGTATAGCTTATTAGATTTATTGTTGAACCCTGGGCACCAATCCAATATTCATAATACAAGCCCTAATCTTGAGTCAAACAGAAAATGGGGTGCCATACAACCGAAACATGGGGAAATGAAATCAGGACCGACGCAGACGCTACGCCATATATGACAATTCTCTGGCAGGTGCGTGCCGGTCGTGGCAAACCTGTTATTGACCGGCTGTCCCGGACCATAAGATCTTGTAATTTGTATAATGCTAAATTAAGATAGAAATTTAGTTCTCAAATTGCGCTGAAATCAGATCCTAAAGAACCCGCCTGGGGTCTTCCGTAGTAGGCAACCTTAAAACAGGGAGAAAGAACATGAAACAAAGGAAACGAACAACCCTAATGCTATTTATCATCGTTGTGGCGATGGCATTTATCTCAGGGACGGCCTTTTCCGCCGACAAACCCAACATCGTCATCATCTGGGGTGACGATATAGGCCAAAGCAACGTCAGTGCTTACTCGAGGGGTATGATGGGCTACCACACACCCAACATCGACCGTGTGGCCAAGGAAGGGGTGATGTTCACCGACTACTACGCCGAACAGAGTTGCACGGCCGGGCGTGCGTCCTTTATTACCGGCCAGAGCGGCTTCCGCACCGGCCTCACCAAGGTAGGTATGCCGGGTGCTGACCTTGGCATGAGGAAAGAAGATCCCACGATTGCGGAACTGCTCAAGCCGCTGGGCTATGCCACCGGGCAGTTCGGCAAGAATCACCTGGGCGACAAAGATGAGATGCTGCCCACGAACCACGGTTTTGATGAGTTTTACGGGAACCTCTACCACTTGAACGCAGAAGAAGAGCCGGAACACCGGGACTATCCGAAAAAACCTGAGTTTCGCAAGAAGTTCGGTCCACGAGGCGTTATTCACAGCTATGCTCTGCCGGATGGTACGCAGAAAATCGAAGATACCGGCCCTTTGACCAAAAAGCGCATGGAGACCGTGGACAGAGACATCGCAGCCAGGGCAGCACGCTTTATCGAAGAACAGCACAAAGCCGGAAAACCGATCTTCATCTGGGTGAATTTCACGCACATGCACTTCCGTACCCATATCCCCGCAGAAATCCTGGGGCAGTCCGGACGCTGGCAAAGCGTGTATCATGACGCCATGATCGAACACGACAAAAACGTGGGGACAGTGCTCGACAAACTGGATGAACTGGGTATGGCCAACAACACCATTGTGATGTACGGCACCGATAATGGCCCGCATATGAACACCTGGCCCGACTCCGGCATGACGCCGTTTCGCAATGAAAAGAACTCCAACTGGGAAGGGGCCTACCGGGTGCCCGCCATGGTGCGTTGGCCGGGCAAAATCAAGCCTGGCACAGTCTCCAACGAAATCATGTCCCATTTAGACTGGTTGCCTACCTTGCTGGCCGTCGCAGGCGACCCGGGGATCAAAGAAAAGCTGAAGAAGGGCTACACGACGGGAGACAAGACTTTTAAGGTGCACTTAGACGGCTACAATTTCGTGCCTTACCTGACCGGCCAGGAGAAGAAGGGGCCCCGTGAGGAATTCTTCTACTTTTCCGATGATGGCGACCTGCAGGCGCTGCGTTTCGAGAACTGGAAGGTGGTCTTCGCCCAGCAAAAAGAGCCGGGGACCATGCTGGTCTGGAGCAGACC
>DAOVUP010000073.1 GCA_030632525.1 Desulfobacteraceae bacterium
GGGTAGTGTATGCCATTGAAGAAAAGATTGATTGAAACAGAATTATCTTTCCTCCTTTTTATTGTTACAATCATATGTTTGGCGTCTGCACCGGCAGCCTCGGCAAACCCTTCCCTTATCAGACAAAGCATTATCCACTTTAATCTTGAGAGCTATAAAAAAAACCTTTCAGATGGCTCCTACAAGGGAGCTACCGGGATACTTTTAATGGGGCCCGAGGTTGCGCGCTCTTTCGGACTAAAAGCGCTTATAAATCAGGACTACATGGTGGCCAAGGAACTGAACAACAGGGGGAATCAACTCTTTGCCAGAGCTGTTTCGGCGATTACCACCCAGAAGAAAGAAAATTTTTCTGGTGAACACTCAGAAAGAGCAGGTGAATTGGCATTGGAGAGCAAAGAGACCCTTGGCTTATCCCGAAAATATTTCGAGGCGTACAGGTCAAAATTGACGCCCGAGATAGATGACAGGCTGAATCGAGCGACCTGCTCCGCACTCTTGGATAATCTGTTGGGGGAGAGTGTGAAAATGGCCGCCTACAATCTGAGAGATGCTTTGGGCATTTTTCATAACAGATGTCAGGGGCTCCCTGAAAACAGCCCTGCATTAAGCCCCAAAAACGTGAAGTTTGTGAATTACGTGTTTCATGAGTTTACACAAAAGGCGTCCGATACAGACAAAGAACGCTTTGATCTTGGAAAGCAGGCAATGCGCAGGGGGACAAATCCCGGCTCTTTATGGAAGAACGCTGTAAAAGAGGAAGGACCTCTTTTTATATCTCTTGTTGAAAAATGCCTTGACAAACAGAAAGGGGACGGATATCCGGTAGATCCCCTCCTGTTTATCGCTCTGATAAAGAGGGAATCCAATTTTGACGCCAGGGCTGTTTCTTATGTGGGGGCTGCTGGCCTGACCCAGATTATGCCAAAGACTGGGAAAGGCCTGGGTATGAAAGATATCTTTATGCCTTCATATTTCGGAGAAGCCATATCTCTCATGGAACGTCAACGAAAACTCAGGAAGAGGGCCAGGGTCCTTCTCTCAGAGGTTACCGCAACAAACAAAACAAAACTCGCCAAAGACGCCAGGGGGTTAATGCAGAAATCCTTGAATTGTGGCCGGGAACGGTCTAAGCTATTCAGGCGATACAAGAGAGAATTGTTGAAGAAAGACCGGGATGATCGCCTAAAGCCAGGCAAGGCGATTGAGTACGGGTACAAATATTTTTCAAGGCTTATGAAGGCGCAAAATGCGGACATCAGCTTAGCATTGGCCTCTTATAATGCCGGACCGCATAGGGTAAAACAGTATAATGGGATACCCCCCTATAAAGAAACGGTTTCATTCCGAAACATAGTGCTAAAGTATTACCGGGAATATCTAAATAAAATTGAAGGAGATGACTCATGAACTCAGACGTCTTGACAAAAAGCAACTTTGAAGACATCAAGCTTGTGAAACGGGGAAAGGTGAGAGATGTTTATGAAGTTGAGGATAAGCTGTTGATTGTTGCAAGCGACCGCATGTCAGCTTTTGATGTGGTTATGGATGACCCTATTCCCGATAAAGGGAAAATACTGACAGCAATATCTCTCTTCTGGTTCGGGGAGCTGGAGTCTGTCATCGAAAATCATTTAATAAGCAGCAGTCCGCATGAGTATCCGGAGGTCTGCCAAAAATATGCCGCGCAACTCGAGGGCCGCAGCATGCTTGTTAAGAAAACAGAGCCCCTGCCTGTAGAATGTATTGTCAGAGGATACCTGTCCGGTTCGGGCTGGCAGGAGTATCTCCGGACAGGATGCGTCTGCGATATCCAGCTTCCCAAAGAGATGCGGGAATCCGACCAACTGAGTGCGCCTATTTTTACCCCCTCAACCAAAGCCGAAGACGGCATGCACGATGAGAATATCAGCTTTGAAAAGGCAGTAGAAATTTTAGGCAAGAACACCGCAGAGGAAGTGCAACGTATCAGCCTCCAGATTTATGAATTTGGAAGGGATTTGGCAGCAGAGAAGGGTATTATCGTAGCAGATACAAAATTTGAGTTTGGCTTCAAAGACAACCGGTTAATCCTGATTGATGAGGTATTAACACCCGATTCCTCAAGGTTCTGGCCAATGTCTGATTACAGCCCTGGAGGGCCGCAACAGAGTTTCGATAAACAGTTTCTTAGAGATTATCTGATTGAAATCAATTGGCCGAAAAAACCGCCTCCACCCAGGTTGCCGGACCAAATTGTCAATAAGACCAGGGAGAAATATTTAGAAGCCTTGGTAAAATTGACAGGCAAAGGGATTTAGTAGGCGTTCACGGGATTAAAAGGGATAAGAGAAATGAAGCCGGTTATTTGCTTTATTGATGACTCCGGATTTGAGCATGATCTTGTAAAATATGAGATAGCCCCTTCTGCCCCTGACCTTGAATTTGTTCAGGCCTACACCTTTGCTGAAGCCAAGGATCTATTGGCCGCCAAAATCCCCTCCCTGTTCCTTCTTGACCTGTGGGGACAGGATAAGGATGTGGTTGATCCGTATTTGACGCCAATGGACGAACTCAAAAAAAGGACCGCCGATTTCCCAACCATAGCCCAGGTCTATGGGGAGCTTGACAACTTCCAGGGAGATATTAATAACGAATTTCTTAAGAGGCTTTTTACGATCGTGGATTGCTGGAGAAAACTTTTTGAAGATGCCTGTGATCGGATCGGGCAGAACAGCAAGTATGGTCTTTTTAATCTCCGGCAGGCGCGATTTTATTACCCTCAGATTCCTGCGGTGTTTTATACCAGAAAATCGTTGATCAATGATGCTGTAGCCATGTTCAAGGCCGGTGCTGACGGCCTATTTATCAAACCCACCGGGTATAATGATGATGAAACGCGTCGTCTTACAAGAGCATACGCCCCACGCCTTTTGAGTGACCTGAGCAAAATCATGAGCCCTAACTTTTAACCTGCCAAGGAACTCTGACAGGGGGCTCAAACATTCATCATTCCACCAGATACCTGTCTGCCGTAAAACGAAGCCAACCAAGTGAATTCAACCTGTAACCTTTGAATCCTGTCTTAGGTCCCACTGGGTGGGGAAACCCTGAACGGTTACCCGTTTTTCGGGTTTTTCCTGAACAAAAGCAGGCTCCTTTCGATATGGCAAACTTCCAGGGGCCTGCCTTGACAAAGCATTTTCCGATGCTTAATGTTTCTTCGTTTAGGGTTCAAATCAGGAAAGAATATCGGTTTGGTAACCGACGTTAAACACAGTCAGGGTCAGTGTCATGGATGAGAATAAAAATAGGGATGAACAAATAGACGCCGGTTCCGAGAGATTGGAAGAAGATCCTTTGGAAGAGGGAGACTCTCAAGATCAAGAGGAAGAAGAGATCCCTCTAACAAAAATGACAAAGGCCCAATTAATAAAAAAAATTGAAAAGGTTCAGGAAGCGTCAGACAAGAATCTTGATCTTTATATCCGTTCTCAAGCAGAGATCGACAATTTAAAGAAGCGATACCAGAAAGAGCGGCAGAGTTTGGTTAAATTTGCTAACGAATCGTTGATAAAGCAGCTCCTTCCGGTAGTCGATAACCTCGAAAAGGCTATTACCCATTCGCAGGATAAAGATTCAATTGAGACTATCCGAGAGGGTGTTGACCTCACCTTGAAGGGGCTCATGGATATTCTGACGAAGGCGGGGGTAGAAAAGGTTGAGGCGGTTGGTGAACAGTTTGACCCCAATTTTCATGAGGCAGTTTCAGAAATGGCTGACCACGGAGTGGAACCTGGCACAGTGATCAAAGACCTTCAAAAGGGTTACATCCTTAATCAGAGACTCATTCGACCGTCTATGGTCATTGTGAGCAAAAAAACTGCATAACTCCGATAGACCGGCCTCCGGCCCCGCTTCCAGCCCGTAGGGCCTACAGGCCGGAGGGTAAAGCCTACGGCTCGGAGAGAAAAAAGGAACTTTCGCAGAAACGTGAAGCATAAAATTATTTCAAAAAAGTTTCCGTTTAAGAAACTATTCTAAATTATAAAAAGATATTAGGAGGAAATAGATATGGGAAAAACAATCGGAATCGACCTCGGGACAACCAATTCGTGTGTCGCCGTTATGGAGGGCGGAGATCCTGTGGTGATCGCCAATGCAGAGGGAAGCAGAACTACTCCCTCTATTGTAGCCTTTACTGACAGCGGAGAAAGGCTGGTGGGCCAGACTGCCAAGAGGCAGGCTGTTACCAATCCAGAAAATACAGTCTTTGCGGTCAAACGGCTTATCGGCCGAAAATTTGGTTCGGCCGAGGTAGAGAGAGATATTAAGGTTCTCCCTTATAAAATCAGCAAGGCATCTAATGGCGACGCCCATGTCTCCATCAAGGGAAAAGACTACAGCCCCGCTGAGATATCTGCAATGATTCTCACAAAGATGAAAGAGACCGCAGAGGAGTACCTCGGAGAAAAAATAACAGATGCCGTAGTTACAGTCCCGGCATATTTTAATGACAGCCAGAGACAGGCCACCAAGGACGCCGGGCGTATTGCCGGTCTGAATGTGGAAAGGATTATTAACGAGCCCACGGCTGCGTCTTTGGCCTTTGGTTTAGACAAAAAGGGAGACAAAAAGATCGCTGTCTTTGATTTGGGCGGAGGGACCTTTGACATCTCTGTATTAGAGATAGGTGAAGGGGTTTTTGAGGTCAAGTCCACCAATGGCGATACCCATTTGGGCGGTGAAGATTTTGACCTGAGGATCATCGAGTACTTGGCAGATGAATTTAAAAAAGATCAGGGGATCGATCTTCGAAATGACAAGATGGCCCTTCAGAGATTAAAAGAAGGCGCTGAAAAGGCAAAAGTTGAGTTATCAGGTTCCATGGAGACGGATGTGAATCTCCCCTTTATTACAGCTGACGCCAGTGGTCCCAAACACCTTAATATCAAACTGACCCGTGCAAAATTGGAAGGGTTAGTTGATGATTTGATTGAAAAGATAGTAGGACCGTGTAAGATAGCAATAAAAGACGCTGGCCTTTCACCGAACGATATCGATGAAGTGGTCTTGGTCGGCGGTATGACCCGCATGCCAAAGGTGCAGGAAAAGGTTAAGGAGATCTTTGGCAAGGAGCCGAGCAAGGGCGTTAATCCTGACGAAGTGGTGGCTGTTGGGGCTGCTATTCAAGGCGGTGTTCTTAAGGGCGAGGTCAAAGATGTGCTGCTCCTTGATGTGACACCCCTTTCCCTCGGTATTGAGACCTTGGGAGGTGTTTTTACCAAACTTATCGAAAAGAACACCACCATCCCCACCAAAAAGAGTCAAATTTTCTCAACCGCGGCCGATAACCAGCCCGCGGTTGAGATCCATGTGCTCCAGGGGGAGCGGGAAATGGCTACCACCAACAAGACCTTGGGCCGGTTTCAATTGGTTGGGATTCCTCCGGCGCCCAGGGGTCTTCCCCAGATTGACGTGACCTTTGATATCGACGCCAATGGGATAGTCAGTGTTGCCGCAAAGGACATGGGGACAGGGAAAGAGCAATCAATCAAAATTACCGCCTCCAGCGGCCTGAGCGAAGAGGAGATTGATAGCCTCATCAAGGATGCGGAAATACACGCGGAGGAAGACAAAAAGAAAAGGGAACTCATTGATGCCCGCAACATGGCCGATTCCATGATCTATTCTACTGAGAAGTCTGTCAAAGAGGTAGGCGACAAGTTAGATGATGCCACAAAGGAAAATATCACCCAGGTGATTGACAATTTGAAAAAGGCTGCCGAAGGAGAGGACACAGAGGAAATCAAGCGACTTACAGAAGAATTGACCCAGGCATCTCACAAACTGGCAGAGACCATGTATGCAAATGCTAGCCAGGATCAAGACCAGGGCGCAGGTGGAGCAGGCCCTGAATCCGAAGCAGGACCGTCACAAGACGATGATGTAGTCGATGCGGACTTCGAGGAAGTCGAGAAGTGATCATCAGGTTTTTTTTAGCAAAAAAGGCTGTCCCCCCCTTAATGGTGGGGATAGCCTTTTTTTTGGCTGCATGTCAGACCAAAGCACCTCCACCTGTTAAGGTGGAGCAGGTTACACCGGAGCCATTTGTTCTTGCCGAGGAGTACTTACAAAATGGTGAGCTAAAAAAGGCCCTAAATGTTTATGAGACCTTTCTTCAACATGCGCCTAAGGACGAAAGATCAGCCCTGGCGCTTAAACGCACATCTGAAATATATCTCAAACTTAACCAGCCCAAGAATGCCCTGACTATCTTAGAAAAAATTTCTCGGAAATATCCCGATTATACTTGGATACCAGGTGTACGCTATGAGATTGCTGACATCCTTTTCCGTATTGGCGAGCATAAACGTTCTGCAGACCAGGCGCTGGAATGGCTTGACACATATCCCGGCCACCCCTTGAAAAAAGATATCTGCATACTTTTGGGGAACAACTTCAGCGCCTTAGAGTATAAGGTTAATGCCTTCCACTGGTGGCTGAAGGCGAAGGAAGCGTGGCCCGATGACCCCCAAAGGATAGCCCAACTCGATGAAAAATTGAACGAATTGATAGGGAACAGCGGATTAAAAACCCTCGATCAATTTGCAGAAGATGCTGCAGGTACCCTTTATGCACCGAAGATCTATTACAGAATCGCCTCTATTTATCTCGATCAGAATGACACTAAACAGGCGAAAGAGGCTGCAATATCCCTGCTTCATTCCACCAAGGACGAAGAATGGCTTTCAAAGGGAAGAGCGCTTTTAAAGCGTACAGAAGAGGAAATGGCAGTTAAACAGGGTGTATTGGGGTGCTTACTTCCCCTTAGTGGCCCTTTTTCCATCTACGGCGAGGAGGTCTTAAAAGGGGTTGAACTCGGACTTGGCGCGCACGGGGAGCAAACTGCCGATCCAGGCCTGGAATTGTTAATAAGAGATACAAAGGGGAAGCCGGAAGAGGCCTTAGCGGCGCTTGAAAATCTCGTTATTGATGAAAAGATCATGGCGATAATCGGCCCCGTTTCGAGCAGAGCAGCCATCGCCGTGGCCAAGAAGGCCCAGGAAATGGGCGTGCCAATCATCGCTCTGACACAGAGGGAGGGGATTGTGGAAGAGGGCGAAATGATTTTCCGCAATTTTCTTACTCCTTCTCAAGAGATAGATGGTCTTATTGACATTGCAATAGGCCAAATGGGGCTTAAACGTTTTGGGATCTTGTACCCGGACAATGCCTATGGCCGTTAC
>DAOVUP010000213.1 GCA_030632525.1 Desulfobacteraceae bacterium
CCATATCTGATAAACAAGGCCAGGCTTAAGAGACCGGTCAGCCCCTCTACAATCGGATAGCGCCATGAAACCGGGTGATTACAGCGTCTGCATTTGCCGGCTAAAAGAAGATAGCTGAGCAGGGGGATATTGTCATAGAACTTGATTTTTTCGCCACAGTGGGGGCAGGTTGAGGGAGGACTGATGATCGATTTCTTTAGGGGAATACGATAAATACATACGTTCATAAAGCTTCCGAAGGAAAGCCCCAGCAGGAAAGAAAAGAGGACCATGATCAGGTCAAAACCCATTTGACAGGTCTCGGTTTATACAAAAATGGTCAAAATCAAGAATTCAGGAACAAATAAAAAGAGTGTAACACTCTCTGTTAATCCGGACAACCCGCAACAGCGCCATATCAATCGTGTGGCCCAGGTTTTAGAGCAGGGAGGGCTTATTGCCTACCCCACTGATAGCTTTTATGGGATAGGATGCGATCTCTTCAATAAGAGAGGGATTCAGCTTATATATAGACTGAAGAAACGTCCTCTCAAGAAACCATTTTCCTTTGTCTGTGACAGCCTAAAGGAGATAAGCCGATATGCCCTTGTCTCCAATTATGCCTATAAAACCATGAAACGACTTCTTCCCGGTCCGTACACCTTTGTCCTGGAAGGTACTAAACTGGTGCCCAGGATTATGCTGACCAAGAGGAAAACTGTGGGCATCCGCGTGCCGGACAATAAGATCGCCCTAAGTATTGTGCAAACCCTTGGCCGGCCTATCATAAGCACCAGCGCGGGGTATGATGATCCCTGGGAAATAAAAGAGGTCTATGGATCATATCTCGATATTGTCATTGATGGCGGGATGTTTAATCAAAGTCCTTCAAGCGTAGTCTCGTTAATTGGAGACAGACCGGAAATTATACGAAAAGGGAAAGGAGATGTTAGTAGCTTTCTCTGACATTCAGCCCCGAAACGCCGTTCCACCTGTACTCAACCCTCCCTCTCAAATTTTGGATAAGCCTGGCAGCAAATTCAGCGCTCGTTTCAAGTAAAAAGTCTAATAAGTCCAACTTGCTTTTCTTGGGGTAGACCAGTGTCACGTCTCCTTTGATACCGGCCAATTCTTTTGTTATTTCAATTGCATCTTGAAAGTTACCCAAAAAGTCAACCATCCCCAATTCCTTGGCTTGGGCTCCCGAGAAGATACGACCATCGGCGATCGCTTGAACCTTCTCTAAAGAAAGGTTCCTCCCGTGGACAATCGCCTCCACGAACTGTTTCTGCATGTCCATTATCATGACATCAAGAAGCTCTCGTTCCCTTTTGGTTAATTTCCTGTCAGGTGACCCGATGTCCTTGAATTCTCCACTTTTCATGATTTCGAGATCAACACCGATCTTGTTTAACAGCTCTTCCACCCGCACAAATTCCATGATAACCCCGATACTGCCGGTAATTGTGCCGGGATTAGCCACAATCTTGTTTGCGGCCGCCGCAATGTAGTACCCTCCCGATGCCGCAACTGTCCCCATTGCTGCGACAACTTTCTTGACAGGGATTGTTTTCCGGATCTCCCTGTAGATCTCTTGGCTTGGCGCTATAGACCCACCTGGAGAATTAATCTTCAAGATAATGGCTTTTATGCCTTTATCCTTTCTATATTTAACTAACTGTGATGTGACTGTCTGAGAGGCCGAAATGGTCCCTTCTACAGAGATAACGCCTATCTTTTCAGTGAAAAACAGATCAGACGTGGGGGAAAGCATGTTCAGCGCAATTACCATCGCGCTGCCCAATACAAGGGCTATGACAAGGATAATAACCAGGACTGTCAGTATTGGATGCCGTCTGTTTGACATTTGTTAATCCGTAAGGATCTTATAAAACGGTGACGCGTCAATTCCGAACAAAAACAAGTGAGTGACTTTTTACGAATTCATCAAGACTGCATCGCTGAAAGGGTACCACAACTTTAGGCCCTTCTAACGAGCCCTTATTCAGATTTTTCGTCCGATGGCAGTTCCTCCGGGGGGCTGTCGGAATCTTCAATTTCACTGACTGATTTGGCCTCCGACACCTCAGTTTCCGGAAGGGGCTCTTTCTCTACTGGGTCGGGATCCTTGGGCTGCGATTGATCTTCAAAATTCATCATTTCTTCTCTCAACAGCTCCCCAAGATTGGAGGTCGCTTCTTGATTAGTATTCAAATAACTTCTAAGGATATCCTTTTCACTGGTTTCATCCAGTTTTCGTATGGAAAGGCCAATCTTCTTCTCTTCACGGGAGACATTGATAACCTTGGCCTGTATAACATCGTCAATCTGAAACCTCGATAGGGGATTCCCCTTCTTATCAGAGGATATTTCGGAGACATGAACAAGGCCCTCTATGCCCTCTTCGAGTTCAAGGAACAGACCAAAGTCTGTCACGTTGGTCACCGTCCCGGTCACTCTGGTCCCCGGCTTGAATTTCACCGGTATCTCATCCCATGGGTCAGGGGCTAACTGCTTGATGCCTAATGAAAAACGTTCATTGTTCCTATCAATATTGAGTACCACAGCACGCACTTCCTGACCTTTTTTATAGATCTCAGAAGGGTGCCTTATTCTTTTGGTCCAGGAAATATCAGATATGTGCACAAGGCCGTCAATCCCTTCATCAATGCCAATAAAAGCCCCGAAATCAGTAATATTTTTGATCTTCCCTTCTATTGTCGTTCCAACAGGATATTTTTCTTCAATAACATCCCAGGGATTCGGTGCAACCTGTTTCATACCCAAAGAGATCCGTTTCCTTGAAATATCCATGTTCAAGACAATGGCCTCTATCATGTCCCCTATGCTCAGAAGTTGTGAAGGATGCCTGACTTTCCGAGTCCAGGACATTTCAGAAACATGAATCAATCCTTCCACTCCCTGCTCCACTTCAATAAAGGCGCCGTAATCTGTCAGGCTGACCACACGGCCGGTAATTCTTGCGCCAATAGGGTACTCTTTTTCAACCTGGCTCCATGGGTCAGGCACCAATTGCTTAATACCGAGAGATACCCTTTCCCTCTCCTTATCAAAGCTCAAAACCTTTACTTCAATTTCATCTCCGGCCTTTTGCATTTCAGAAGGGTGTCCCACCCTCCCCCAGGACATATCGGTAATATGTACAAGGCCGTCTATACCGCCTAAGTCAATAAATAGGCCATAATCAGTAATATTCTTTACTATCCCACGGAGAACAGTCCCTTCTTCAATGATCTCTAAAGTTTTTTCTTTCAAGGCCACGCGTTCTGCTTCTAATATGGCTCGGCGGGACAAGACAATATTGCCACGCCTCTTATTGTATTTTACTATTTTGAACTCATGCTCCATCCCTACAAGGCTATCCATATCTCTAATCGGTCTGAGGTCAACCTGAGAGCCGGGCAGAAAGGCCTGAAGGCCAATATCCACCGACAGCCCCCCCTTAACCCTCGAGAGAATAGTGCCTGTGACTGTGCCGTCGTTTTCATAGATCTCTCTAATTGTGTCCCAGACCTTTATCTTTGCAGCCTTTTCTTTGGAAAGTCTGATAACCCCCTCGTCATCCTCTCTCCGCTCCAAAAGGACCTCTATCTTGTCGCCCACACTGGCCGCCAAATTCCCTTCGTCGTCAATAAACTCACGAATAGGGATTTGCCCTTCTGATTTGTAACCGATATCAACCAAGACATATTCTTTGTCGACTTGAACGATCTCTCCAGCAACTACCTCCCCCTCTTTGATACTCTTCAGGCTTTCTTCATATAATCGCATAAAGTTGTCAGAATCCTGAGTATCTTCATCAGATTCTTCCTCTGGGTCGTCCATAAATTCTTCTTCGGATTCCCCTGCCGATTCAATAA
>DAOVUP010000175.1 GCA_030632525.1 Desulfobacteraceae bacterium
CCAATTGGAAGCTGAGACTTTCCTTTTTCTTATCTTATTGTTTTTAAAGGATAAATATCGCAAACAGCTTTTGGGTTGACTTTTTGGTGTTAATAGTTAACTCTTAACACGTGTTCATTTAGTTCATAAGTTAACGTTGTGCGAGTTACGCATGGGGCACGGCGCATAGCGCGTGGCAAATGGTTCCCGCTTTGCGCTCTGCTCTTTGCGTTTCATCGCAACCCGAACGCAGGAGGAAGGAATGACAATCACCTTTGATGAGGAGTACAGCCAGTACTGGCAAACAGTGGTCCAAACCATGGTGAACGGCCTGATGATAGTAGATCCCGAAGGTGTTATCCTTTCGGTCAACAACGCCTTTGAACAAATTACCGGTTATAAACAAGACGAACTCGTAGGCCAATCCTGTGAAGTACTCAAGTGCAACACCTGTTTGGATACGATGGCCCGTGGGGGTGAAAGGCACTGCGAACTGTTCAAGAACGGTGTGGTCAGGCACAGCGAGTGTGTATTGCAGAGAAAGGATGGGTCTTCCGTTCATGTGCTGAAAAATGCAGCTATTTTGAAAGATACGGATGGTGAAGTGGTGGGCGCTGTGGAGAACTTGGCCGATTGTACCGAGCTGGTAGCCAAAGATCAGGTCATTAGTTCTTTGCGCCATGAACTGAGCATAGAGGACACTTTTCAGGGCATCATCGGAAAATCAACTCCAATGCGCCAGGTTTTCGACCTCATCGGTAGCGCTTCCCAGTCTGATGCCCCAGTGATCATCTACGGTGAGAGCGGCACCGGAAAGGAATTAGTGGCCGCTGCCATTCATCACCTTGGATCACGGTCCAAGGGTCCTTTCATAAAAGTGAATTGCGCTGCCCTCAATGAGTCACTCCTTGAAAGCGAACTGTTTGGTCATGTGAAAGGGGCGTTTACCGGTGCGGAGCGCACCAGGGTAGGCCGTTTTGAGGCGGCAAATCACGGTGATATCTTCTTAGATGAAATAGGGGACCTGCCACTCTCCACCCAGGTAAAATTATTGCGGGTCTTACAGGAAAAAGAGATTGAAAAGGTGGGAGACCACAGGCCGTTCACCGTCGATGTGCGGGTCCTTTCGGCCACAAAGAAGGACCTGAAGATGCTTATGCAAGAGGGGCACTTTCGCGACGATCTTTTTTATCGTATCGGGGTCATCCCGATCTATCTGCCACCCCTCAAGGAACGGCGTGAAGACGTTCCCCTGCTAATAGATACATTTATTCATCGTATCCATCTGAAGACCCAAAAGCCGATAAGGGGTATGGACAAGAATGCACTGGAATTGCTCTGTAAATATGACTGGCCCGGCAATGTCAGGGAGCTGATCAATGTGATCGAGTACGCTTTCGTGCTATGCACCGGAGATGAGATCAAACCAGAGCACCTTCCTGCCAACTTGACCGGGAGTCCCCGGTCTCTTTCGGGGACGCAACCAAACTCACGGTTGCAGTTCAGCAGTGACGATAGACCGCGCGTGTTAGAGGCATTGAAAAGGACCGGAGGGAATAAATCAGAGGCGGCCCGGCTCCTTGGCATCAGCAGGGTAACTCTCTGGAAACGGCTCAAGAAATACGATATCGAGGTAGATAAGGAAATTCGGGGCTAATACGGCGATTCCTTATTCAAAAAAGACCTTATTATACTTGATTCCTGCCTTATCAAACTCCTCATAGAGGAATGCCACCCGTCTGTTTGACAGTTCTTTAGCAGTTCGGATCTCTTCCTTTTCCTTGTCCATGGCATAACATGAAAAGCATCTGTGGCAGATGTGGACTTTCCCTAAGTGGGAGACATTGAAATTGGCGGCAAAAAACATCCGTTTTTCCTTGTAGTTTGCAAAATTTTCCACCGCCGGGAGATACTCTACCGAAACATCAATGGAAATATCCTCTCCACCCTTTGCAATATTGATATAATCCTCAAGGATAAGGGTGGAAACAAACTCATCCTTTTGCTCCTCGAACTTGGCAAGCATATTTTCTAAGGTAAACAGCTTTTTCTCAATCTCGATCCCTGCCTGTTCCAAGGCGTTATAGTCCCTTTGGAGGTAACGATTTGCGATCATGACGGCCTGGGATACATGGGGGCAAAGATTATGAGTGCAGCCGCGCGAATAGCATTTCCTGAACGCGTATTCGTCCCCATCAACATCCCCTGAAAAACGAGAGAAAAACAGAAATGCTTTAAAGGGATGTTTTTCGTGGGCAAGATCAACCTCATTGATCTCAAAAGAGTTATCCACCGTAACTTGAGATCCCTTTCCCTTCAATAAGGCCAGATCAGTGACACTGATAGGCGGGGTGTGAATGATATTTTCGTCCATCATGGTTCCTCCATCTCGGGTTATTTTATTGTAACTGTTCAGGCTGTTTAGTCTGTAGGCTATAAGCTATTAGTTTTCGAAGTCTGCGCTTCGTGCCTGTCTGCGTGGGAGCACGCACAGGCACAGATGATCACGCATGAGTTTCTCCTACAGGCTAAATACCTACTTCAGAGGCTACCACCAGCTGATAACCTTATCATGATCATGTTCAAAGATCAGATCAATGAGCTTTCCATAGTCCGGCTCCCCTTCGTACAAAGGGAAGTCCGTCGTCTCTTTACCTTCGGAAAGGATACCCATCAGGGTTTTTGTAGTATCATCCGGTTCATTCTTGAGTATATGCAACATTTTCATTTTTCTGCTCCTAAAAGGGGACGATGAGATCCATCTCTTTGAGTTTTTCCCCGATCTCTTCGAGGCTCATATATTTAAATCCGTGTTTCTCCGCATTGACCTTGTTGTTGGAGTAATATTCGCATTCCATATCCTCCAGCCATTCAAGGTTCTCCTTATATTCGTCGGTCATATCAACTTCAACATCCAGCACGAACATGTAGGAATAAAGATTCTCCACGGCCAGACCCAGGGTGGAACGGGAGCCCTCCCAGAGATCTTCTTTTCTTCGCACTAAAAAGGCCACATGCTTGACATTTTCCATCTCTTTAAATACCTCCTAAAAAACCACGTAACGATCACAATCGTCGATCAATTCACCATTCCTCGCCTGTGAGGCATAATCCAGTACAGCAATAGCGGTAACCGGCGGTTTTAGCCCATGGCTCTCAAACCCCACGTTGCAAAGGGCCATGTTGGCCAGGCCCTCAAGCTCAACAAACCGCGGGTCCTGAGTAAGCAGGGTACCGAGGTGACTAAAAAAAATGGTAACCTCCACATCCTGCTTTTTCCGAGCCGCCTGACACAGGTCAATAACCTTATCAAGATGTTTATCGGAGGTTACAAAAATTCCTAAAGTTCTTGCCATATCCTTACTCCTTACTGAAATTATTTGACTTTGATATAAAACTTTGTGAACCCTTCATCATCCTTTTCACCAAGGTATTCGTGCCCCGCTTTCTTGGCAAAGCCGGGAAGATCATTTTTTGTACCCGGGTCAGAGCTGAAAATCTCTATGACCTGTCCTGATTTCATCCCTTTGATGGTTTTCTTTGTCTTTAGAAGCGGCATTGGGCAACTCAGCCCTATACAATCCAATGTTTCGTCCGGTGTTATGTTTTCAACCATGTTCATTAATCCTCCTTTATAGAAAAATCCTGACCCGAAAGGCCGGGCCTGCCATGTTTAGTGTCCATCAAGAAATGAGATGGTTTTCGCAAGGTCAAGAAAGATGAGGATTTTAACCACAGGAATACATTTAAATATTTCGAGGATTAAAATCCGAATCTGACGCAGAGATTGCGGCCTCCGGCTCGTAGACCCTACGGCTCGGAGAGAAAATAGCCATTTATGGATGGGCACTAATTATAAAGATCGACGCTATATAACAAATCGGCCTTAGCCAGATGCCGTCCACAGTGTCAAAAACCGAAACCGACGCCCCTCCTTTAGGAACTTCTGACCATTTCGAATGCAAAAGCGGTGCCAATTTGCGCAGCGTCACCATTCCACCTGACCATCTTGCCCATGCAGTTCGGTTCAAAGTGGATAAATATAGAATAGGCCCTAAGGGGGAAAGTAGTCAAGTAACATTACTGAAAGGGTACAGAACATTGCAGGCCCCGATCTTGCAGATTCTCCGTGAGCGGTCTTAATAGAGACAGCACAGTAATATGTTTTGTGGCAACTATTCATCTCTATAATTTTGGCGATTGCCCTATCTTTGTTGCCCTCAACCCGTTAAGCTGTTAACAGATTAGCCCTTAACATATGTTAAACATTAACGGCGATCAGCACAGCATTTGAACATGAATGAAAAGATCAAGACGAACTGAAAAACCCTTGTACGTGATACGAACTCAAATATAGCCCGCGTTGGGACTTAATAACCACTCGACTACTCAACCACTCAACCAGGCCTGTGGCCCTGTGGCATAGATATTGCTTACTATTCACCACAAGGGCATCATACTTGGCATAACCTCCTTTTGCTGGTTGCCCCCTTCTAATGCGGATTTGGTTCCCGGGGATTGACTCCGGGGACCAAATTACGTATCTTCAGCACATCAATTCCAAAGTCCTAACCCGAATAAACCCGAGCCAA
>DAOVUP010000039.1 GCA_030632525.1 Desulfobacteraceae bacterium
GGGCATAATTGGGAAACCGGTGGAAATCCGGTACGGACCCGTCGCTGTGTTTGGGGACGCACAACGCAATGAGTTTCGGTTGCTGACATGGGGATAGATTTGGGGGTGGTTTTGAAGGCGCGGGTAGTAGGACGATCCAAGAGTCAGAAGACCTGCCATTCAACTTCATGTTTGTGGAGAAGGTAAATCCTCAAGCGAATAACGCTTGGGGATTTTTTTTGCGATTCGGGCGTTCATCTTACGTCACGAGATAGGTTTCCGGCATAGAGGCCTGTGGGTTCACATGGTGAAAACGTGCAAGAATCGCTTTGAATCGCTTTTACGGGCGCTTTGGGAAAGATGTTTTCTATTTCCAGGGCCAAGACAATTAATCACGAAAATAAGATCAAAGGGAGGATAAAAAAATGGTTAATGAAGACATTGGTTTGGATGAGATCATAAATGGGATCAGGCAAACAGATGGGGAATGGATCGAAAAGGCCCGCCAGCGAACGGCCCAACTGGTGATGCCCACAAGGGCTCTGGGAAGGCTTCACGAAATATCCGAGCGTTTATGCGGCATCTCTAGAACACTCAAACCATCCATGGATCGGAAGGCTATTCTGGTGATGGCAGGAGATCACGGGGTGGTGGATCATGGGGTAAGTGCTTACCCCCAGGTGATTACAGGTGAGATGGTCCATGCCTTTCTTAGGGGTGGTGCTGGCATTAATGTGCTTGCCCGTCTTGTGGATGCAGATGTCTGGGTGGTGGATATGGGGATTATTCCCGAAATGGATCCCGCTTCCATGGAAGGGGGTGACCGGCTCTTAGTCCATAAGGTGGCAAAAGGAACATCAAATCTTGCCCAAGGTCCAGCCATGACGCGACAGGAGGCTGAAAAGGCTATTCTAACGGGCTTTCAACTTGCCACTGACCTATTTGAGAAAGGTGTAGAGATTTTGGGCACAGGAGATATGGGCATCGGCAATACAACACCTTCAGCGGCTATCGGGACTGTCATCACAGGCATAAGTATCGAGGAGATGGTCGGCCGGGGAACGGGTGTGGATGACGAAGGACTTTTGAAGAAGCAAGAAGCTATTCGTCAGGGTATTCATGTGAACCAACCGGATTCAAAGGATGGTGTTGATGTCCTGGCTAAAATTGGGGGATTTGAGATCGGTGGGATAACAGGGTGTATCCTGGCCGGGGCTTACCATAGTCGTCCAGTGGTGCTCGACGGCTTTATTTCAGCGGCTGGAGCATTGGTGGCGCATGCCATTTGCCCGGCGGTGGTGGACTACCTCTTTGCTGGACATCGCTCGGAGGAGCCCGGTCATATGGCCATGCTGAGACATCTGGGGCTCGAACCTATCCTGGACCTGGGGATGCGTCTTGGGGAGGGGACAGGCGGTGCCCTTGCCATGGGGATCATGGAAGGCGCTGTAAGGATCTTTCAGGATATGCTCACCTTTGAAGAGGCTGGTGTTTCCAACAAAGAATCGTAATGAATTATTTCTAAAGATTTTATCAAGTCCTTGTTGACTTTCAGTTTCATTCTGTTAATATACTTGGCTAGAAGTTCAGGTGCTCGTTTTGAGCTTAATAGGGAACGCCGTTAAAACGGGACGGGCCCGCCGCTGTGACCCCACCCTTAATTCTTTGTTTTATAAGACAAGGGGAACTCTTTTAGCATTTTGTACCACTGTCAGGCATTTAACTCCTTACGCAATGAGTTGAGTGGTGGATGGGAAGGTCGCTAAGAGGGGGGGGGAGTCAGAAGACCTGCCTGAACAGACTGGTCGTAATCTTCGTGGACTGGAGATAACGGCAGGATCTTGAGGATAAAAAAGGGAAATCCCCGGGTCGATTCATTTCGGTCCGGGGATTTTTTTTGCACCGGGCCTTAGAGCTTGTCCGAGAATGAGAGATTTTTTGCAAGGTCAAGGAAGGCGAAGATTTTAACCGCAAGAATACATTGAAGTATTTTGAGGATTAAAATTTGAGCCTGACGCGGAAATTCCGGAAAATAGCCATTCTCGGACAGCCTCCTTGGTTTATAAACAAGGTAGGGAATAAGGAGGGGCGGGGTATCCGGCCGCGAACTTCGTATCTGTGATTGAGACAGATAAAGGAGAATTTTAAATGAAAAAAACCATGTTTTTGTTCGGGCTTACGGCTCTGTTTGGCTTTCCGGGCCTCTGTTTGGCTGAGGATGAACAAACGAGCAGGAAGGCAGTGGATACACTGGATGAGGTGGTGGTTTCGGCGACAAAGACCGAGGAGAAAAGGAAAGATATATCCAGCTTTGTAATTGTCGTTGATGAAATGGATATCGAGGAGTCTCCGGCAAAGACCTTGGGAGAACTCTTAGCCAATGAGCCGGGTATCGACTGGAGGACCCGCGGTGATTATGGCGGGGCCAGAGGTGAGATCCCTATCAGGGGCATGTCCGGTGACGCCACCCAGGTCCGTGTGAACGGCGTAACAATCAATTCGCCCTCCTTCGGTTCTGCGGATGTGAGCAAGATCCCCCTCAACAGCATTGCACGGATAGAGATAGTCGAAGGTTCGGGTTCTGTCCTTTATGGTTCAGGCGCCATGGGTGGTACTGTTAACATCATCACCAAGCGGCCCGAGAGGGAAGAAACAAACCTCAAGGCCAGCGCCGGTTTCGGGTCCCAGAGCACCTATGGGCTTGCCGCAGAGCAGGGAATGTTTGCAATTGGCGATTTTGGATACTACCTGACGGCCAATCGGTACAGGACGTTAGGCTTCCGTTCAAACAGTGATCTCAGTCACAACGATGCGTCACTCAACCTGGTTCTGGACAAAGGAGATATCCTGAATGTCAGTCTCTATGGCGACTATATATACAGGGATTTTGGGCTTCCGGGTGTGCAGCCCCCCGCGGGCACACAGAGCTATTACATAAATGGAACAGAATTCTTTAACTCGGAATCTGCCAGTCTGCTCAACAGGGGAAGGGATAATGATGCCCATGGGGTCCTCAATATAGACAGCAAACCCACAGACTGGGTAGATCTCAAATTCAGGGGTGATTATACCTATATGGACGGGTACAACTATGACAGGTGGAACTTTAACGGTACCGGAGCGAGGACCTGGGTGACCAACAAGGTTCTGGGTCTCGAGGGAGATGTTAACTTCAAACCGTTCGAAGGCGCAAACCTGCTGGTGGGGTCGGAATATAAGCACTATACTTGGGAAAACAAGAACACAGAGCTCGATTCTTTCGGCGCGGACGTTCCAGGATCTACCTCTGAGACCTCGGCCAGGCTGCACACCCTGGGAATCTACGGAGAGGCTCAATACCGGCCCAGCAAATATATCAAAGGGGTGGCAGGGGTACGGCACGAAGACCACTCTGAGTTTGGCACAGAAGACCTCCCCCGTTTCGGTCTGATAGTCAATCCTCTTGAAAGCACAGCCATTAAGTTCAATTACGGAAAGCATTTCCGTGCCCCTACACCAAACGATCTTTTCTGGCCGGCAGGTCCATATACCAAAGGTAACCCTGATCTCAAACCTGAAACGGGATGGCATTTCGATGCCGGTGTTGAACAGGAATTATTTGACAACAGGGTATTTTTATCTCTCACATACTTCAATTGGAACCTCAATGACAAGATCCTGTGGGCGCCTGACAGTAACTGGGTCTGGACCCCGCAGAACATAGACAAGGCTAAGGCCAACGGCCTGGAAGTAGGCACCAAGATCGGTCCGTTTTATGATGTAACCCTTGCCCTTGACTATACCTACACCGATGCTGAAGAGGAGAATCAATATGTAACCCGGCGGGCCACATACACCCCCGAACATCTGTTCAGGGGAAACCTCACGTACTGGGCTCCTTTCGGGTTGACCGCTACAGCGACGGTCCGTTATGTTGGGGATCGCTATTTCTACGGCACGGATAAAACCACCACAGATCCTGTGAGCACCCTGGATCCTTATGTGACCATGGACCTCAGACTTGAGCAGCGTTTTTTTGAAAACTGGCTGCTGTCTCTCGAGGGTAACAATCTCTTTAATAAGTCCTACGATACTTTTTTCGGTTCTTTCAGCGACCCGACTACGGGGCAGACAAGTTCGGGAAAGTACCCGGGGGCCGGGAGGTCTGTTTTCTTACGGGCCACTTATGAATTCTGATCCGCAGACCCGCCTGCCTCTGCGAGGCACGAGCGGCAGATTATACGGATTATTCTAATGACTTAATCGGTATTTTCGGGGCGTGCAAGTAAAACCGGATATTGAAATGAGAGGATGGGAATGAAAAAGGAAATTACCTTAAGCATTCGTGGATTCATACTGTTGTTTTCTCTGTTTGTGACATTTTTCGGGAGTGCTGCTCCGGGTTTTTGCTTTCCCGAGGAGTTTGTTGATGCCAGTGGGACCAGTGTCGTAATCAAAGCACCTCCTTCACGTGTGGTGTCTCTTGTTCCGACCATTACCGAAATCATCTTCAGTCTCGGCGCGGGAGATGCGGTAGAAGCCATCACTTACCACAGCACTTATCCATCGGAAACAGCAGGCAAGCCGATTGTGGGAGGCTTTTTTTCTCCATCCATTGACGTGATAGAGGAGATTCAGCCCGATCTGATCTTCCTTTCCTCTCTCCACAGGGGAATAAAAGAACGATTCGCCGAGAGATGCCCAGTGGTCATCCTTGACGCACAAAGTATCGATGATCTTTACCTGAATATTGATCTGTTGGGCAAGATATTCAATAAGCAGGGAGAGGCCAAAAAACTTAAAGAGCAGATTAAGACACGGTTTCAACTCATTGCCCGGAAAGCGGCTAAAATACCCACCGCAAAGAAGAAAAGAGTTATTCGGCTTATGGGACGTGACAGGGTCATGACTCCGGGGGATGATTCCTTTCAGACTGAGATGATCAAGGCCGCGGGCGGCATTCCCCCTGGATTGGGGAAGAATGGAAACATTGTGGTTATCACAGAAGAGGAGTGGATAAAGTTTAATCCGCAGATCATATACGGCTGCGGCGGCGACAGAGAAACAGCCAAGAGGTTTTTTAATCGTCCGGGCTGGAAGGATGTGGAGGCCGTAAAAAAGGGAAAAATATTTTACTTCAACTGTGATCTGACCTGCAGGGCATCCACCAGGACCGGGGATTTTGTTTCATGGCTTTCATCAACGATTTATGGAGACGAGTTTTCAAGGACACAGGACCAGGTCCTCCAGGAGAAGATATTCAAGTCACGCAAACTTCATATTGACATGGATTATATAAAGGATACGCGTATCTTCTACAGTACGATTCGTGATTTTGAGAATAAGACTCTTATTATCGATTTCAAAGAGCCCTTAACCGTAGTCTCTACATTGGAAGGAGAGCGTAAAGGGATTGAATCAATCGGCAATCATTACCTTCCTCCTCCCTCCTGGGGAATTACCCATAAGTCCGGTTTAAAGGACGAAAGGAAGCGAATATACGATATCCTCGGAAAATCTGAGAAAAGCACCAGCTTTCTTTTCACAGGCGCCGACATGGACAACCTGGCCGTTGAGAAGGCGCGGTTTAAGGAAATGGAGGTTTATGCCCTTGTAACCGCAGGTGTCAGGTCAAATGCCATGCGAATGTCTGAGGACGAAGGCAGGTTTTACGAACCGGGAACCATCAATATCATTATTTTGCCCAATATGGAACTCACTCCAAGGGCCATGACAAGGGCCATTATCTGTGCCACAGAGGCAAAAACAGCGGCCCTGCAGGACCTGGATGTCAGGAGCCATTACACCCCCCTTGTCAATCAGGCCACCGGCACCGGAACAGACAACATTATGGTTGTTCAGGGAACAGGCATTCGAATCAATAATGCAGGCGGCCACTCGAAGATGGGAGAGCTTATCGCAAAGGCGGTTTATTCCGGCGTCAAAGAGGCTATCTATAGACAGGATGGCCTCATCGCGACACGGAACATTTTTCAGCGTCTAAAGGAGAGAGGAATAGGCATTTCTGAGTTGATCTCTGTGGATCAATGTGAATGTAGTGTTGAGAAGGGAGATCTGTCGGGGGGGCTGGAAGGGGTACTCCTTCAGCCGGAATACGCCTCTTTCGTTTTATCATCTCTCGCAATCAGCGATGACTACGAAAGAGGGCTGATTACCGATCTGGGCGCTCATAAGTTGTTGTGTAAAAGAGTGGCGGAAAAGATTGCCGGCCAAAAGATAGGGGATATGATGGATCTTGTGGCCATTGATAATATACCGCCCGTTTTGGAGATGACGCTTAACGCCATTCTGAACGGCATCTACTTCAAAATCAAGTAAAGGGTTTGGAGACATTATGAAGATGGAGTTGAGCCATAAACATGGGGGCACACCGCAGCTTGATATGATCAGATTGGGGGTGCCTCATGGACCTGTTTTAGACTTTAGTGTCAATCTTAATCTTCTGGGACCGCCGACAATTATCAAAGAAAAATGGCCGGAATTGCTTGAAAACATCGAGCAGTATCCCAGCGTTCAAGGAGATGGCATCGCTCATTATTACCACACCATATACGGCATATCCCCTGATAATTTTCTGGCCGGTAATGGGTCAACCGAGTTGATCTATCTGATACCGAGGGTGCTCAGATTTAAGCATGTCGCTGTTCTTGCACCTTCATTCCATGATTATGAACGGGCGTCACTTCTGGCAGGGGCAAAGGTGGTAAGATGTCCCCTTTCTCCCCATGACGACTTTGCTTTTCCATCAGAAGACCATTTGATAAAGCTCCTCAAGAAGGTGGATGCCCTCTGGGTCGCCCGTCCCAACAATCCCACAGGAAACTTGTTCTCCATGGAACTCATCCTGAAGTTAGCCCGGATGTTCCCTGAAAAATGGTTCATAATTGATGAAGCCTTTATTCAATTCTTAGATGAATGGAAAAACACCAGTTTTCTTGCTGCAAAACCCGAGGCCAATGGTCTTGTACTCAACTCACTACCAAAATTTTATGCCATTGCCGGTCTCAGACTGGGGGGACTTATGGGGAGTGAGTCGGTTATCTCGCATCTGAAAAACGCAAAGGAACCGTGGACAATAAATGGAATAGCGGATCGGGTTGCATCACTCCTCATTCAATGTGCTGATTATGATGATGAGACCCGTGTCGCTGTCAGAGAAGAGATGAGAAGGGTTTTTACGGGCTTGGAGAACCTTGACGGTGTCATCCCCTTCTCCGCTTCAGCCAACTACATCCTGTGCCAATGGGTCAAGACCGGTGACCTGGATGACATGATACGACATCTACTTTCCAATGGCGTATATGTACGGGACTGCAGGAATTTTCCTGGACTTGAGGAAAACTTCTTCCGCATGGGGCTTAAAACGGCTGATGATAATGATCGGTTGCTTTCTCTTATTTCCTCGTTTCCATCGTCTTAGTCGATTATGTAATTATGCTTGAATCAGCCATAATCCTTTTCCTCGCCTTTATCCTTGACCTCCTTCTTGGTGATCCCCGCTACAGATTCCACCCCATCAGGCTCATAGGCCGGTCTATCGCCTTTTTCACACGCATATTGAGACGTGCTGGTCTGGATGGAAGATTGGGAGGGGTAGCTCTGGTTATGATAGTAGAGTTCATTTTTCTCACCGCTTTTCTGGCGGCAAGTCTTTCTCTTCACCGTATCCATATACTCCTCGGTCTCGGGTTTGATCTTTTCATATGCTATTCCTGTCTTGCCCTGAAAGACCTCTTTTACCACATGGATAAGGTGAACCATGCATTGGAAGGGGGAAATCTCGCTGAAGCGAGAAAAGCAATCGCAATGGTTGTGGGGCGTGACGTTCGATTTTTAGATGAAAAGGGGATCAGCCGGGCGGCCATAGAGACCATGTCTGAAAATTTTGTAGATGGATTTTTTTCTCCCATTTTCTGGTATCTCAGTGGCGGGATACTGGGATATATTTTTGGGTTGTCTCCAGTCATGGCCGCCATAGGTTTTATGATAACCTTTAAAGTGGCAAGCACATTAGATTCCATGGTAGGGTATAAAGATTCCGAGTTCCTTGAATTTGGCTGGGCAGGTGCGAAACTTGACGATATCATGAACTTTATCCCTGCCCGTTTATCTCTAATATTCCTCTTTGCTGGAGCATGGATCTGCAGGTTAAAGGCCTCAGAGGGAATAAGGGTGGCTCTGAGAGACAGGCTGAAACACGATTCACCGAATGCTGCTCACGCTGAAAGTTTTGTTGCCGGAGCCTTAGAAGTGCGTCTCGGCGGACCCTCGGTATATCCTGATGGTCAAAAAGATAAACCATGGCTTGCCAAAGGAAACCCGGATCCGCTGCTGCGGCACATCCGAAGGACAACCTCGCTCCTAACATGTTCCGCGTGGGCTGCGGTGGGGTACTCCATTTGTTTGCTGGTCTTGTTCGTGTAAGGACAAGGCCGTTACCAATTATTGGCAAACTCGTAAAAAGTCACTGACCCGTTTTCGTCATTCCCGCGAACGCGGGAATCCAGGGAAATCAATCCCGCCGCGGGA
>DAOVUP010000089.1 GCA_030632525.1 Desulfobacteraceae bacterium
GAATATATATTACATGACGTGGGCAAGGCCATTCTGGAAGGGAGAAGGAAAGATCTTTTCAAGCCCCGAGGAGGTAAGGGTTGATTATGATGCTGGAGAATTGGACTTGCATGCCGCGATCAAAGTGAGAATTGATGGAAAAATTTACCCAACTACCACCGGCCGAGTAATTCTCTATGAAATTGTCCCTGAGGATACGGTTCCCTTTGACTTGGTAAATAAGGTGATGTCCAAAAAAGAACTCAGATTCCTGATTAATGAGTCCCATCGTAAGGCAGGGATCAAAGCCACTGTTATATTGGGGGATCGGCTCAAGGATATCGGTTATAAATATGCTACCCTGTCGGGCATATCCATATCGATCAAGGATATGGTGATCCCCTCGAAAAAGGAAGCCATTATCCATGAGGCCGAAGAAGGGGTAAAAAAGATCGAGGACCAATACATAGGCGGTCTGATTACAAATGGTGAGAAATACAACAAGGTTGTTGATATCTGGGCAAAGTCAACAGAAGATGTGGCTTCCGAGATGATGAAAGAAATGGCAATGGAAGTGGTTGAAGACGACCCTAAAAAGAAGACGAAGATTGCGGGTTTTAATCCGGTCTATATGATGTCTGATTCGGGTGCGAGGGGAAGCAAAGACCAGATGAGACAGTTGGCTGGGATGCGAGGACTGATGGCCAAGCCTTCCGGAGAGATCATCGAAACACCCATCACTTCAAATTTCAGGGAAGGCCTGACTGTTTTGCAGTACTTTATATCTACTCATGGAGCAAGAAAGGGTCTGGCTGACACCGCCCTCAAGACAGCCAACTCTGGTTATCTTACCCGCAGACTCGTGGATGTATCGCAGGAGGCAATTATTACTGAGGAAGATTGCGGTACTATGGATGGCATTTGGGTTGAGTCCCTTGTGGAGGGGGGCGAGATTCTTCAGAGAGTGGGCGCGCGGATACTTGGCAGGTTGGCTCTTGAAGATATCTATGATCCCATAACAGGAGAAGTGTTGGTTGGGGCCAACGGGGCGATAGGTGAAGATGAGGTTCAGAAGGTAGAGGCCGCCGGTATAGAGAGGGTAAGGATACGGTCTGTTTTGACATGCGAAGCGAAACGAGGTGTATGCCGGGCATGTTATGGCAGAGATTTGGCTCACGGGCATGAAGTAAATCTCGGGGAGGCCGTCGGGGTTATTGCCGCCCAATCGATTGGAGAGCCTGGAACACAGTTGACCATGAGGACATTTCATATCGGTGGTACAGTAAGTAAACGTGTTGAGCAAACTACTATTCAACCCAGAAACGAGGGTGAGATGAGGTTCGTTGGCCTCAAAACGGTTGAGAATGACGAAGGTAATCTCGTGGCCATGAACCGGAACGGCGAAATTGCCATCCTGGGAAAGGGTAAGAGAGAAGTGGAGCGATATCCGATCATATACGGAGCCACTTTGAAGGTGCGTGACGGTCATAAAGTCAAGCCTTCCCAGGTCCTGGCAGAGTGGGATCCTTTTACCATTCCAATAATGACTGAAGTCTCCGGCATTGTAAAATTCGGTGATATTAAAGAAGGGCGTACAATGCAGGAAAAACGGGATATGGTGACAGGAAAGATCAGCCGTATAATAGTTGAGTCCCGTGATGTTGATGTCCGACCCCGGATTTCAATAAAAGATAAGGGCGGAAAAACAGCCGGGCTGCCAGGAAGCAAAAAAGCTAAGGCCCGCTACCATCTGCCCGTAGGCACCATAATTATGGTAAACGAGGGAGATCGGATAGGCCCGGGTGCGGTTTTGGGAAAAATCCCGAGAGAGACTACCAAGACAAAGGATATTACAGGTGGATTGCCCCGGGTTGTCGAGCTATTTGAAGTAAGAAAGCCAAAAGAGACAGCCATAATTACCGAAATAGATGGCTCGGTGTCATTTGGGAAATATGCAAAAGGTAAGCGGAAAATGATTATCACTCCCGATGTAGGTGATGCCGTTACCTATCTTGTTCCGAGGGGGAAGCACGTGAGTGTTCTGGAGGGAGATTATGTGAGAGCAGGTGAAGCCCTGATGGACGGTTCTGCCGATCCCCATGACATCCTTAAGATCAGAGGACTGAAGGAATTAGCGAAATACTTAGTAAATGAGGTGCAGGAGGTTTACCGGCTGCAGGGCGTAAAAATAAACGACAAACATATCGAAGTCGTTGTAAGGCAAATGGTGCGACAGGTGAGCGTGACAGATGCTGGGGATTCCCACTTTCTCGTAGGGGATAATGTTGAAAAATGGAGATTTCAAGAGGAAAACGAAAATATCATTGAAAAGGGCGGGAATCCGGCCAGCGCACGACCCCTCCTTTTAGGAATTACCAAGGCGTCTCTGAATACGGAGAGTTTTATATCTGCAGCATCTTTTCAAGAAACAACAAAGGTCTTGTCCGATGCAAGTATAGCGGGGAAGGTGGATTTCTTGAAAGGCTTGAAGGAAAATGTGATCATGGGTCGTCTGATTCCGGCAGGAACCGGGGTGAAGGCCTACAGAAATGTTGAAATCGGTGTTAACAATTAAGCTGCAACCTATCAGAGATTGATAGTTCAAGGGTTCGGGACCCTTAAGTTCAGTGGAAAAAGATGAACCTGAGCCTGTGAACCCCTACGAATAAATTTTGGAAATAAATTTTAATATTTATCATAAATTGTCTTGACAATTTGAATCCAGAAGAATATAAAAATAAATTTTGTGCTTTCAAGAACTGGTGCAACTTATGCATTGCTGATTTAGTTAGAACTAAGGAGATTCTATGACAACTATTAACCAGCTTGTCAGAAAAGGTCGCCTAAAACCAAAAAAGAAAGTTAATACGCGTGCCCTACAGGGGGCTCCTCAGAAGAGAGGCGTGTGTGTCAGGGTTTATACGTCGACACCTAAGAAACCGAACTCCGCATTGCGAAAAGTAGCAAGGGTAAGGTTAACTAACGGGATTGAGGTGACTTCTTACATCCCGGGTATGGGCCACAACCTTCAAGAGCATTCTGTTGTCTTAATCAGAGGAGGACGTGTGAAAGATTTGCCCGGGGTTCGATATCATATTATTAGGGGCACAATGGATACGACTGGTGTGGATGATCGCCGTAAGGGTCGTTCCAAGTACGGCGCCAAAAGACCAAAAGGTCTGCGGTCGCACGGGTAATAAATGTAAGAACAGGGGAAATTTAAGCCAAATTTTCTCGGTCTCTTTTTTTATATACTGCGCTGGAGAATTTATATGCCAAGAAAGAGAGTGGCTGTTAAGCGAAAGATAACACCAGATGCAAAATATGAGAGTGTGCTTGTTGCCAAATTCATTAACAACTTGATGAATAAGGGGAAAAAGAGCACTGCCCAATCGATCCTTTACGGTGCGTTTGATTTAATAAAGGAAAAAGCGGGAAAGGATCCTTTGTCTGTCTTTCAATCTGCACTTGACAATGTCAGACCTGTTGTGGAGGTGAAATCCAGACGAGTGGGTGGGTCCACCTATCAGGTGCCTACTGAGGTGAGGCCATCGAGAAGGCAAGCCCTTAGCATGCGCTGGATTATCAGTTTCGCCAGCGCAAGAGGTGAAAAAACAATGGCTGCCAAATTAGCGGGTGAAATAATGGATGCTGCCAATGAGAGAGGGGCCGCAATTAAGAAAAAAGAGGATACTCACAGGATGGCCGAAGCTAACAAGGCCTTTGCTCATTATCGTTGGTAAATTAAAGTAGGCTGCAGTGTGTAGGCAGGATAGGTGAAGGAGTTTTTGATGGTGCTTACCTGTTAGTTGGTGGGGGATTTATTCAGGAGGACAAGAGATGGCCAAGAAGAAATTTGAGAGGACTAAGCCGCATTTAAATGTGGGAACGATAGGGCATATTGATCATGGTAAGACGACATTGACTGCGGCGATTACGAAGCATTTGGAAAAGAAAGGGATGGCGGAGTATGTCCCGTTTGATGAGATAGACAAGGCCCCTGAGGAGAAGGCGAGGGGCATAACGATAGCGACTGCTCATGTGGAATATGAGACGGATAACAGGCATTATGCGCATGTAGATTGTCCTGGTCACGCTGATTATATAAAGAACATGATTACCGGTGCTGCTCAGATGGACGGAGCGATATTGGTAGTTGGAGCGGATGATGGTCCGATGCCGCAGACACGTGAGCACATATTATTGGCGCGTCAGGTTGGAGTGCCGAGCATAGTGGTATTTTTGAATAAATGTGACATGGTGGATGATGAGGAATTGATAGAGTTAGTTGAGCTTGAGATGAGGGAGTTGTTATCCAAGTACGAGTTTCCCGGGGACGATATTCCTATAATCAAAGGGAGCGCATTGAAGGCTCTTGAGAGCGATGATTCTGATTCTGATGATGTTAAGGCTATATTTGAATTGATGGATGCGATTGACAGTTACATCCCGGAGCCTGTGAGGGATACGGATAAGCCATTTTTAATGCCTATAGAGGATGTATTCAGCATATCCGGTCGAGGGACTGTAGTTACAGGTCGAGTGGAGCGTGGAATTGTCAAAGTAGGAGATGAGGTAGAGTTAGTTGGGATCAGGGATACGACAAAGACCGTATGTACTGGTGTCGAGATGTTCAGAAAGATATTGGATCAGGGTCAGGCTGGAGACAATATTGGAGTATTGATCAGAGGGACGAAGCGTGATGAAGTTGAGCGTGGTCAAGTGGTTGCGAAACCTGGCAGTATAACGCCGCATACGAAATTCAAGGCCGAGGCCTATATTTTGACAAAGGAAGAAGGTGGCCGTCACACCCCGTTTTTCAATGGATATCGCCCCCAGTTTTATTTCAGGACCACGGATGTGACTGGTGTGACGACTCTGCCTGAGGGAGTTGAGATGGTGATGCCTGGAGACAATGTGGCGATGGAGGTTGCGTTAATCACACCCATAGCGATGGAGAAGGAATTGAGGTTTGCTATTCGTGAGGGTGGAAGGACCGTTGGCGCAGGCGTTATCAGTGAGATTATCGAGTAGGAGAGCTTCAGAAAATGCGTGATATAGTTACATTAGCCTGTGAGCAGTGTAAGAACAGGAATTATACTACTACAAAGAACAAGCGGAAGACTCCGGATAAATTAGGATTCAAGAAATATTGTCCTTCTTGCATGACCCATACACTGCATAAGGAAACGAAATAGTTGACGTGAATGAATGCAGGCCAGTAGCTCTAACGGCTAGAGCACCGGACTCCAAATCCGGGTGATGGGGGTTCGAATCCCTCCTGGCCTGCCATTTTTATTGTAAATTTGCGGGGTCTTCTTGAATTTGCCATTTGCTATGTATTGATTGCTTTTTACGCAGAAACTTAAAACAGTTCAAACACCGGAATTCTATTTTCAAATGAAAAAACCAAGCCAGAAAACAAAAAGCAAAAAAGGCACCAAAAAAAAGAAGAAAAATGCCTCCACAAGAAAAAAGGGGGCCGTGGTTGCAAATTCAAAATTGCTTCAAGAAAATCAGCCGGTGATAGAAAAACCTTCCCGGGCAATTCAGAAAACGCCAAAAAAAACCAGGGAGGCTAAAGTCGGATCTGCAACAAAGATTGCCAATAAAGTGGGGCAATTTTTGAGAGAAGCAAAGATGGAGTTGAAAAAGGTCAAATGGCCTACGCGAAAAGAACTGTTGGCCTCCACGGCGGTTGTAATAGTACTTACCCTTTTGGTCGCATTTTATCTTGGTTTAGTTGACTTTGGCCTTATAAAAATCATTAAAAATGTCGTAGGGTAAGGTATTCGTGTGGAATTAAAATGGTACATTGTTCATGTCTATTCCGGTTTTGAGGATAAAGTAAAAAGGAATTTAGATGAGAGGATCGAAGCGTTCGGCCAGAAAGAATCCTTTGGCAGTATCCTTGTCCCTACTGAACAGATAGTTGAACTTAAAAAGGGGCAGAAAAAAACCTCTTCCAGGAAATTCTACCCGGGCTATATATTAGTGCAGATGGCACTAAACAAAGATACCTGGCACATTGTAAATGATACCGCAAAGGTCACGGGATTTGTCGGAGGCGAGATCAATCCTACGCCGATCTCTGACGAAGAGGCAGATCGGATTGTCCGTCAGATGGAAGAGGGTGTGAGTAGACCTAAACCGCGATACAGCTTTGAAGAGGGGGACGAAGTTAGGGTGGTAGATGGTCCTTTTACCAATTTCCAAGGTACTGTTGAGGAAATGAAGCCTGACAAAGAGAAGCTGAGAGTCCTTATAACCATATTCGGACGTCCAACGCCTGTGGAATTGGATTTTATTCAGGTCAATAAGGTTTAGATGTTATTATTGATGGTAGTGTTTATAGGAGATTAAGCGAGGTTTATTTGCTATGGCAAAAAAAATAATTGGATCTATTAAACTTCAGGTGAAGGGTGGACAGGCTAATCCTTCCCCGCCCATAGGGCCTGCGTTGGGTCAACATGGGGTTAATATTGCTGAGTTCTGCAAGGCATTTAATGCAAGAACTCAGGATCAGACAGGCACGGTCATCCCGGTTATTATTACAATATATGCTGACAGGTCTTTCACGTTCATAACCAAAACTCCCCCTGCCGCAGTGCTTTTGAAGCAGTCTGCAAAGATTGCAAA
>DAOVUP010000218.1 GCA_030632525.1 Desulfobacteraceae bacterium
AAGAGACGAACGACTTCTACTTCTTGGGTGCCGCGTACGAGGACGTATCGGCTCAGAGGCAGATAAAGACCATTCGGCACCCTTTCGACAATAGCGTTTCAGGGAGAGTGGTCAAGACGGGAAAACCCGTCATCGTGCACGACACCTCGAAAGAGTTCGACTTCAACAACCACGTGGACAGGGCCATAGGGTTCCATACCCGTAACATGGTCGTTGTCCCTTTGAGCGCCAGGGAAAGGATTGCAGGGGTTATTATAGCCATCAACAAAAAGGTCGGGACCTTTGACGACAGGGACAAGAAGCTTCTCACCATGATAGGGAGCACTGTGGCACTCTCCATCGAAAACGCCAGATTCGCCAAGGAATTAAGCGAGGCCTACAAAGAGGTATCAAGTCTCAACCGGGCAAAAGACAAAATAATCAACCACCTGTCCCATGAATTGAAGACCCCGGTATCCATATTGCTCGCCTCTTTAAAATTCCTGTCACTTAGATTAGAGCACCTTCCCGAAAAGGACTGGAAGCCCACATACGACAGGGCTTTCAGGAACCTGGAACGGATATTGGACATCCAGTATCAGGTAGGGGACATAATGAGGGACCCCGAATACAAGACCTACGCCATGCTTTCCTTCCTGCTCGATCAGTGCGCCGACGAACTGGAGATACTGCTTGCCGAGAAGACGGGAGAGGGGGAAATAGTTCAATGGATGAGGCAACGTATAGATGAGGAGTTTGGTCCCAGTGAGAGCACTCTGGAGGAGATCAGCCTTGAGGTCTTCTTGGAGGAGAGAATCCATACTCTAAAGCCCCTTTTCTCAAACCGCAGGGTGGATATCCTTACGCATATTGAAAAATCCCCATCCATATGCCTGCCTTCCCACGTAGTGCAAAAAATAGTGGACGGTCTTATAAGGAATGCCGTGGAAAACACCCCTGACGGCGGAAAAATAGAACTTTTCGTCAATCAGAAGGGAAAAGGTACTGAGCTGGCGGTCAAGGACTCCGGGGTGGGTATAACCCTCGATGACAGCAAGAGGATATTCGAGGGTTTTTTCCCGACCCAGGAAACCATGGATTACTCTTCAAAGAGCCCCTTTGAATTCAACGCCGGGGGAAAAGGGGCCGACCTCCTGCGAATGAAAGTTTTTGCGGAACGCTACGGATTTCAGGTGGACATGGAATCGGACAGATGCCGGTTTATCACTCAAAAAAGTCAGATCTGCCCGGGAAGCATCGATCTGTGTCAACATTGTGGGGACACAAGGCCGATTGTTACAACTCCGGCGGCTCCACCTTTAAGCTTTTTTTCCCTGCGGCTCCTGAAAAGGGTTGCAGGACGAAAAGCGATACCGAACCATCTAAGGGGTCTACTTTTGACTCATATTGTTGAATGAGGTAGTGATATGCCATATCCAGGCCACTTAGAATACGATATTCGAATGCCCCGACCGCCTTGCCTGAACGGCTCGCGATGGCGGACAGGGTGGTATTATGTTATGAACAGGGGAGAAGGGGCATTTTGCAAAGATCTGATTATATGGTCCATGATACATTGAGACCTTTGCAAAACACCCCCTTTCGAAGTCTGCGCTTATCTGCACAATCTCTGCGTTGCGTTCATCCCGCCTAGGCGGGACTCGAAATATTCAATATATTCCTGTGGTTAATCCCGCTAAAGCGGGACTCACGCGCCTTGATCTTGAATCCCGCTGAAAGCGGGAAGCATTTTTCAAAGGTCTCACATTATCAGGAACGGAAAAGGAGGTTGGGGTATGTCTAATTATTTGATTATAGGGAATGGCGTCGCGGGAACAACCGCTGCAGAAAATATCCGCAAGATAGACAAAAAAGGGAATATTACGATAGCGACCGGCGAGGATCTCCCCTTTTATTACAGGATAAAATTAAATGAATACATCTCAGGAGAGATAGAGGAAAATGATTTAGTTGCCAAGAAAGAAGAATGGTATAGGGATCAGAATATCAATCTTGAACTCATGACTCGAATAGTAAAGGCGAAACATCAGGAAAAAGTCCTGATTACGGAAAATAACCGGACACTCTCTTATGATCGTCTTTTAATTGCAACCGGGAGCCATTCGTTTATCCCGCCCATAAAGGGATCTGAAAAGAAAGGCGTCTTTTCCATCCGCACGATCAAAGACGCACGTGACATTTCCACCTATGCCGGGAAGATTGAGGACGTTGTTCTTATTGGCGGCGGGCTGCTTGGCCTTGAGGCCGGAAATGCACTCCGTAAGGTGGGGAAAAAGGTTACGGTGGTAGAGTTTTTCCCGAGACTCCTGCCGAGACAGCTGGATGTGGAAGGCGCGAAAAGACTTCAGGGAATCATGGAAAAGATGGGATTTTCTTTCAGGCTTGGCGCAAAGACAGAGGAGATCGCAGGTGGTGATCAGGTCAACGGGGTCCTTCTGGAAGACGGAGAGACCCTGTCGTCGGAAATGGTTATCATCTCAGCAGGGGTCCGTCCCAACATGGAACTGGCCAAAAATCTGGGTCTGGACCATGACAAAGGCATCATGGTGGATAAACACCTCCAAACAAACCGGGCCGATATCTACGCGGCCGGTGATGTAGCCGAATTCAAGGGAATGCCTTACGGCATATGGCCTGCCGCCATGGAGCAGGGAAAAATTGCCGGCAACAACATGGCCGGGGGAGACATGGTCTATGAGGGAACCGTCATGGCTAACACCCTGAAAGTGGTGGGGGTTGATTTGGCTTCTGCGGGCAATATCGATGCTGAAAATGATTTCGAATCCGAGGTTTTCACCGATGAAAAAGTATACAAGAAAATCGTCATTGAGAATAATCAGATCACCGGGTGTATTATGTTAGGGGATACCAAAGGCTTTTATACAATGACTAAAGCGATTTCTGAAAGGGCAGATGTTTCTAAAATAAAGGATCAGATTCTGTCAGCGGGATTTAATTTCAATAGCTGACATTTATGAAAGGGGGTCAAGAATAGACCCCTTTTCACACTCATCAAATACCCAGATTATCTTTCCTGTTTCCAGATCCAAATATCTTGAATGAGAGTATTGTTCAAAATCTAGATCATGCTGGAATGCTTCAATAAACATAAATTCATCGACAAAGATTTTTCGCACGATTATATTCTCCTCAGCTTCTGGTTACTTTTTACCCACATGGATACATTTCAGAAATTAATGCTGGATATTTTATATCCACATGGCTTCTTTTATTTCAAAAACATCTTATAAATACCAGAAAAATCACCAAAAAAGCAAGTATAATTAGCAAGTTAAATGTGATATACTACTTTGTGGTACGATTTTTGCTTCATTGAGTTGCACCAAGCCCAATGCTACCAAAAGCGATTTTATCAACTCAGAGAATTGTCAGATCTATCATTCAGGAGGGGAAGGCAGTGATAGGGGTTGGCAAGATTCCATGAAAGGATGAGTAATAGTGAGAATAGAGGTAAACACAGCCAGCTGTATTACTGATCCAGTTCCTGATATATATGTGCATACGATAGAGAAAGACCTGGTGGGGACCTACCAACAGTGTGGTTGTCCTTTCTGTATTGAAGTGCTACCCGAGGATCTGGAGGCAGAATCTTCAGAGGAGTAAACTATGGCAATAAACAGGCGTGTTGTTAGGGGTTCCTTGATTGCCTTCTATTTGCTGATCGCTTTGGAAATAATTATCATGATCAGCCCTTTCGCGGCATACTTCTATGCTGCATATGGACCTCTACTCAATTTTCTCTATGACTACAAAATCACGGCATGGCTGGCCGGATTTTTTCTTCCCCAT
>DAOVUP010000022.1 GCA_030632525.1 Desulfobacteraceae bacterium
CCCTGATTATCGCCACTATTGCTGCCTCGATTCTGATGAAGGGCGTGGCCATGGTTATCTGGGGCAAGGACCCTTTTGACCTTCAGGCTTTCTCAGGGCGTGACCCCATTTCATTTTTTGGGGCCATAATCCAACCCCAATATCTCTGGGTAATAGGCTTTTTGATCCTCATCACAATATCTCTGTCCATCTTCTTTAATAGGACCATTATCGGCAAGGCCATGCGCGCCTGCGCAGACAATCCGGATGCGGCCAGCCTTGTGGGCATCGACACTAAGAAAATGATTTTACTCTCTTTTGCCCTTTCTGCTGCCATCGGCGCGATTGCCGGCATAATCGTCACCCCCATTTCCTTAATGGAATATGACCGTGGAGTCTCACTGGCTATAAAGGGATTCGGGGCTGCTATTCTTGGCGGTCTCGGAAGTTTTCCCGGCGCTATCCTGGGGGGGCTGATCCTGGGGGCTATCGAGTCATTCGGTGCCGGTCTCATTTCCTCCGCGTACAAGGATGCCTTTGCATTAATTGTACTTCTGGCTGTTCTGTTTTTTAAGCCCAGCGGGCTCTTAGGCAGCTCGGAAATCAGCAAAATGAAAAGGTTTTAGGCGTGTTACGAATCAACAAACTCCCAATTGCCATATTTCTTGCCATCATCATCTGCTTTCCCTGGATTGCAAAACATATTCCTTCTATTGGCAGTTATCCCGACCTCATGGTCTTCGCAGGGATCTATTGTCTGATCACCATTGGTCTCAGTCTGCTTATGGGTTATGCCGGTCAGATATCACTCTGCCAGGCGGCGTTCTACGGTATCGGGGCCTATGCATCCGGCATCCTCACCACACGATACGGCATGAATCCCTGGCTCTGTATGTTGCTCGGTATGGGGATATCGGCACTCGTAGCCTTATTAGTGGGAGCGCCTTCCCTTAAATTAAAGGGGCATTACCTCGCCATGGCTACCCTGGCCTTCGGTATAATCGTCTTCATCATCTTCAATGAAGAAGTTGAATTGACCGGTGGTCCCGATGGTATGCGCGGTATTCCAGGGCTGAGTCTTTTCGGGTTTCAATTTGATTCCGTTAATAAATATTATTACCTTGTTTGGGCCTTTGTTTTTGCCGCCTTTATCTTTACCATAAATATCATACAGTCCCGTACAGGGCGGGCCCTGAGGGCCATCCATTCCAGTGAGACGGCAGCTAGCGCCATGGGCGTTAACATCTCTCGGTTCAAGATAATTGTATTCATCTACGGGGCTGTATTGGCATCCCTGGCAGGGAGCCTTTACGCCCATTACCTTAATTTCATAAATCCCACCACCTTTGACCTTTTCTTTTCCATTAAGTTATTAATCATGATCGCATTGGGGGGGATGCATCAAATCTGGGGAGCCATCATAGGCGCTTTTCTGATTACATTTTTAAGTTATGAATGGCTGCATTTTTTTGGGGAATTTGAGATTATCGTATATGGCGGAATCCTCCTTTTAGTCACCATCTTTTTGCCCGATGGTCTTGCAGGCATTCCAGGGATGATAAAGGGTTGGTTCAGGAATTAAAATTTCAGGTGAGAGAGTCATTGGAAAAGAATATTCTTGAAGTGGAGCAGGTTGCCATGGCCTTTGGTGGGCTAATGGCCCTTATCAACCAGAATTTCCGTGTGAAAAAGGGAATTATAAAGTCCATTATCGGTCCCAACGGTGCGGGCAAGACCACACTCTTTAATGTCATTACGGGCTTCTTCCCCCCAACAGAGGGGACAATTCGCTTTAAGGGAGAGGCCATTGAAAACCTGAAGGCCCACGATATTGCGAGTCGGGGACTTTCCCGCACCTTTCAGACGGTTGAGCTGTTTGACAACATGACTGTCCTTGAAAATGTTATGGTTGGTTGTCACACCCGAATACGGTCATCCTTTTTGGCCACTGGTTTCAAGTTGCCACAGGTAAAAAGAAAAGAGAACAAAATCAAGGAAAAAGCGATGGATATCCTGGAATTTATCAGTCTCAAGGATAAATTCAACGAACCTGCGGACAGTCTGCCTTTAGGCGAACAGAAGCTACTTGAAATCGGTCGGGGACTGGCCTCTCAACCGGATCTCTTGTGCCTGGACGAACCCGTAGCCGGCCTTAATGAGACAGAAACTCAAGTGGCATCTTCACTGATCAGGTTAATCAGGGAGAAAGGAATCACTGTCCTTCTGGTGGAACATGATATGAAAGTGGTCATGGATCTCTCGGATGAAATCATGGTACTTAACTACGGAGAAAAGATTGCAGAGGGCCTTCCTGAACAGATACAAAATGACCCGAAGGTGATTGAGGCCTATTTGGGAGGGGAAGACTAAGATGCTGAGGATTGAAGAACTCAATGCCCATTATAATAGTATCCTGGCCCTTAAAGGGATCTCCATAAAGGTACCCAAAGGGGAGATTTTCTCCATCATAGGCGCAAATGGGGCGGGTAAATCCACTCTCCTGAAGGCCATTTCCGGCCTTATTGAAACCAAAATGGGACGGATTTTTTTTAAAAATCAGGATATTATCAACCTCCCCGCAAATCGGATTGTAGGGCTGGGTATATCCCAGGTGCCGGAAGGAAGACAGCTTTTTGTCCGTCTCTCGGTGAAGGACAATATTCATCTTGGGGCCTACCTCTACTACAAACAGCGCTATCGCAAGGATATCAACGAAAAAATTCAGAGTGTCTACAGGATGTTTCCCATCTTGAAAAAACGCTCCGAGCAGATTGCAGGGACACTTTCCGGTGGTGAACAGCAGATGCTGGCCATCGCACGCGCCCTTATGGGCAGACCTGAACTGCTCCTTTTAGACGAACCTTCAATGGGTCTAGCCCCTCTAATTGTAAAGGACATATTTGGCGTCATTAAAGAACTCAACGAGACAGGGACCACGATCCTGCTCGTTGAGCAAAATGCGAAGGCCGCTCTTAAGATTGCAGACCACGCATGTGTACTGGAGACGGGTGAAATAGTCCTGGAAGGGCTGGCCAAAGAACTCTCAGACAATCCCAGGGTAAAAGAAGCCTACCTGGGAGGATAGAAAAGGAGAAGTATCCATGAATTACGCAAAATATGCCACAATTCATGCCCGTCATTTATCTGATAAGATATGTCTGATTGAGCGGACCCCTTCCATAAACAGGCGGAGGACCCTTACATGGAAAGAGTTTAATGATGGTATCAATAAAGTGGCCAATTACCTGTCAAAAGAATTGGGGGTAAAGGAAGGCGACTATGTCATGCACCTGCAGAACAATTCCCTTGAGTGGTTGATCACCTATTATGGCATCATCAAACTCGGGGCAGTGATCGTACCTCTGAATTTCAGGTTTGTGGGGCCTGATATCGTCTATGCTGCTGAGGTATGTGATCCTAAGGTGTTTATGCTGTGTTCAGAGTTTCTTCCCGTTTTCCAACCCGTTCAAAACGAACTGATAACTGTAAAGAACTATATCTGTGTTGGTGAGGAAGTGCCGAACGATATGATCGATTACAGGACTATTGCTGCCTATGATGATATTTCAGAGGCGATGGTGGATGTGGATGATCAGCATAATCTGGCCATGATGTTTACTTCAGGCACCACCGGTAAACCGAAACCTGTTCTTCATACGCATTTTTCCATCAACAATGTGGCAATGAGTAACGGTATGAACTATTTTGTTGAGAAGAATGATAACTATCTGTTTTTTCTACCTCTTTATCATAGCGGGACAATGTTTCTTTGGGCCCCCTTTTACGCAACAGGGGCTACCGGTACCATTATTACGGAATTGAAAGACCCCAAATGGATCATTGAGGCCATAGCCGAGGAAAAGGGTACAGATGTCCTCTTTGTTGTACCGATTGCCGTGGCCGTCTTAAATGCCATTGACAGTGGCGAAATAAATTTAGCGGAATATGATCTTTCAAGCTGGAAATATATGGAGATAGGGGCCCAGCCCGTGCCTTTTGAGGTAATGAAAAAGCTTGTCAAAACCCTTCCGTGCAAGGTGTCAAATATATATGGGATCACTGAAGGCGGGGGAGGGGGCACGTTTAATCTCTACCCGGAAGACGTACTAAAAAAACCCGGATCTATAGGGAAGCCTACCTTTGGTGTTGAGGCAAAGATCGTTGATTCTGATAAAGAATTGGCACCCGGTGAGGTGGGAGAGCTAATATTCACCACAAACCGGATGATGAAGGGATACTACAACAACCCGGAAATGACCGCTGAAGCCGTCGTTGGTGGTTGGCTTTATACCGGGGATCTTCTAAAAACAGATGACGAAGGATATTTTTATATTGTTGATCGCAAAAAGGATATGATCACGAGCGGTGGAGAAAATATCTTTCCGGTGGAAATCGAAGACGCACTCATGGAACATCCCAAGATCGATGATGTGGCCTGTATTGGGTCTCCTGATGAACGCCTTGTGGAAATTGTCATGGCCATTATCCAGTTGAAAGAGGGCGAAAGCATGACAGAAGAAGAGCTTCTTGAATTTAGCGAAACAAAATTGGCCAAGTATAAGCTACCAAGAAAGGTCCTCTTTGATCAGGTTATGAGAAACCCCACAGGTAAGCTCATGAAGCCCCAGATGAGGGAGAAATACACAGGTCGGAAAGAGGCGTTCCAGAAGCTTGATTAGGATACTGTCCGAGAATGGCTATTTTCCGTCCCGCCTCAGGCGGGACTCATTCTCGGACAGCCTCCTAGGAGTTATGAACGGTTATCAGCTATCTTAACGTTGACCGCGTCAAACTTTTTGGCGATGAGATTTTCAAATTCCTTTCCAAAAAATCGACGGTTTCCCTGCAAATACCATTTGATGCTCTGCCAGTGGTCCTTCAACTCCTGCTGATCATGGATGCTGTCAAGTATCCCTTCAATTTCTGAGAGCTTTTCCCTCTTCAGGGTATCCTTTCTCATCTCGTAAAAATCATTCAGCCTGTGTTTTTGCTCTCGGGAAAAGCCGATATCCCAGGATCGATCAAGAAGGTCATTTACCAGATTATGGAGATCCTGAAAATCCTTGACCAGGCCCATCTGTCTTTCCGCGCGGTCCAATATCATATCCGTAATTTCAGTCATCCTCTTTTCAAAGGCCTTTTCAAGAAGAAGCTCGTAATCATCAGTGTAAAAGAGATGTTTTCGCAGGGAGCTTAAGCTGTAATGAAAATAGTTTTTCAGTTGTTCCAGATCATTAATAGACGACAGATAAGATATCTTGCGAGAGATGGATATGCGATCCTGAAAATCCACGGAAAGAAGATGGGGGAAACTTCCCTTCCTCAGTAAAATCCCGGTTTTGGCACTAAATAGATGGGTTAACTGATAGCTCTCTTCCCAGAGTTTCTGTATGGAAAGCTCGTTCAGACAGGCGTTGACCGCCTCATAACGTTTTTCAATTTCTTCGCTCATGCCCAAAAAACTAAGAGAGACCGGCTCATCATTTGATCTGATCTTCTTTGTTCCCAATAGTCCCACCAGAAGAAGTTTAACCTGGCTATCGTAGCTCAAATAACCGCCTATCTTCTCATAGCCAAAGATACGCACTCTATCCCCGATGAGCTGGTCTAACATGAAATGCCTTACCGGTTCTGGTAGACCCTGAAGGGTTTTGTATATACGAAAGGCCTCGTAGACCTCCTTTTCAAATGTTGGGTATCCCACATTGTGAAATTTTCTTTTCTTGTGAATATATTTCAGAGGGACCTCTAACATAAGGTTAACAAGGTCTTGGAATTCAACATACCTGATACCCCGCAGCCTGAAGAACCTTTCTGTAGCAAAAATCATCCTTCCGGCCTTGAGAAGTTTTGATTTATCTGTTTCCTCCCATTCCTTTGATTCCAAGTAGTCAGTTAATGAAACACCTTCGGGAAATCCTTCGGTTTGGTGTTTTTCAAGGGCGCAAAAAAGGGAGCCTCTCTCCTCAAAAGCCTTGTTCAGCTCTCCTTCAAGGCTCATCGCACCATCAATTATCTTGTGACACATGGACCTTATCTGGAAAAACCGAATGGCCAGATCCTCGAGGATCAGATCTTCCCTGATAGCGGAAAGCATTATGAATGAAAAAACAAGAAATGCGTCAAAGAGCTCTTTGTCACGGGGGGCGAGGATCGATTGTATGGCAGAAAACGATATCTCTCCTCGTACAGTGTGATGGAGCAAGCCATGATGTCTGACCAGGGAAATAAGATATGACTTTTCATGTTCATCAAGACCATATCTTTCGGCAATTTTTTCCTTTTCCATAAAAAATGCGCCTGCCCCGGCAAGGTCTGCCGGGTTGATCTCTTCGCTGTACTTTTTTCTAAGGGCGGGCACTCTTCCGAGATCCTGAAATATGAATGATTTGGCGAGTGCGTCAAACAGTACGGGATTGGTTTTAAAGCCCTCAATGATTTCCCCAAGGTTTTCCAACTGTAGTTCACTGAGCCCCACGATGCCAGTGGCCATGGGCCCAAATTCCTTCTGAGCTAACCTGTGCAAAAAGTCTATGTCCTGGAACCCCTGCTTGTCATGGGTAATCAGGGCCTGGAATTTTCTTGTTGCAGCAAGAATGTAATTAGTGACAGGAAAAGTTAAATAAATATGCCCGGAGATGTCGAGGTCCTGAAGGGCCATGAATTCGGGGAGCAGAAAATTCAAGAGAGAGGGGGCGTTATAAAAAAGAAGGGCAAGATCAGTATATAGATGCTCAGGACGAAACATGATGCTCAGAAAGGTTGATCTCAATGTTTCCCTAAGTTCCTTGGTCTCCTCAAACCATATCTTCTGCCTTGCAGGCAATTTCAATGTAGAATCGATTTCCTTAACGACCCTGAGATGGCTCTGGAAAAAAGTTTCTAGATTAGAAAATAATTTCTCCAGACTCTTCAGCTCCTCCTGTGGTATTTCGGAAATTGGCCGGGTAAGTATTCTCTTTGACAGGGAGGCCACCCTTTCAATATCCCTGGATATGTCCTTGTAGGCGATCTCTAATGTCTGTGTCTTTGATGATACGCTTAGCTGAAAACCAGTCCCCATTATAAATGAGGATTTCTCTACGCTCAACTGATCGCTAAACTGTCTGAGGATGGTCAGATCGAGGCGCTCAATATTGATGGATGACGCCTCCTGCTCCACTTTTTTAACCCGATCTTCGATTTCCTTTGTCCCCACATCAGCCAAGATCGGGTTGAAATTGATGATTTCGCCCTGTGCCATAACCACTGCAATCCAGAGAAGCACAAAAACATTTTGACTATCCATTCTCTCAAAGAGATGTCCTGTTCCATGGAACTCCAATTCGAGAAACCTCCTATAGAACAGAGGCAGTTGCAGGGGATCGAGTTTAAGATACATCTCCTCGAATTTTTCTATTGTATTAACAAGCCTTATGACATTCTCTATCCGATCCAATTTCCGGTCATCATAGTCGGCTAAGGCCTCTTTCTCCATCCGGCCCTTTTGCCTGAGTTCGCCCCAATTATCGAGGAATTCGAAATAATTCATCATCATGAGAATCTTTTGAACGATTTTGTTGTGTATCCCTCCCATGGAGGCTATTTTCTCGTCCAAAAGCTGATCCCAATCCAATCCCTGATTGACTACAACTCTTACTGTCGATTCATAAAGGTCAAAGAGTTGTGAGAGCTGTTCATGAGTAAGCTCAGACCCGCGTGCCGCTTCTGTTTCGGCTAAGGTCATCAGCCGGCAATAACGGAGCAGGTTAAGCGCCTGGTGGGGGTCATATGTTCGGGCCAGATCAGAAACAGGTTTCAAGGCCTTCTCGGTTACCTTGCCGGAGATGATCCGACCTAAAGCAGTATGTCCCAGGACGATAAGGATGATTTCCTTCAGCTCATTATAGTTAAACCCAGAAAGGGTCAGGGCCTCCAGATTTTCAAGCAGTCTGGTCCTTGGACCTTCTATCCTGTCGGGGTTCAGATAACCCTTTATTTTTTCAAGGCGATTGATCTTTGATGTCAGTCTGATAACATGGTTCAGAGCTTTGAATCTCCTGTTTTTGTTTTCCAAAGGCTGCTTCAAGCGATCAACAAAAACCTGCGGCAGAATATGATAGTTCCTTCTCTTAAACCTTCCCAAAATAACTCTAAGGGTTTGAATCAGATACTCAAACGAGTCTTTGTAATCGGCCACAAGTTCTATGGGACAACCGCTCAGGTTAGAGTCCATCACATCCCGCCTGACATCCGCTACGGTGGTTGTAAGGGTTTTTTTCTGTCCCAGATAGATCATCATGTATTTAGGTGAATAGTCTTTACATGAAAATCTCTTTTTCCATTCCTCTTTGACGGGATCGGGCACCACAGGCTTAAGAAATACCTTGTCAAAAAACATTTCAAAAAGCTTGGACCAGATCTTTTCCTGATCAATTGGAAAAGGCCAATCTGCAAATTGAGAATTGATATATGGTAGGTCATTTATCTCCTCAAGGGACATGTTTTCAAAGGATTTCCCCCCGAGTAAAGTGCCTACAATTTCCTGCTCTATATAAGAGCCACTCAAATATTTCTGCAAATCATAGATGTTTGCTGTGACGGTGCTATCTTTGATCTTATATTTCTTCTTGGTACCAAAGATATGACTGAACAACGCGAAGTTTTTTTCTTCCTGCTCTGTCTTGAAAACGAGTTCTGCGGTTCGATTGGTCTTGGCTGTAAAATGATCTGCTATCAAAAAGACTTCACCGTCTGTTTTTAGCAAATTGCGGACCTTCCATAGGAGGTGGGTGCAATACTGGTCGAACCGTCTTTTTGAAAGAGTTTCTTGAGCAAGGGGGCTGAATTCCTTCATGAGGACAATTTCATAGAGATCACTCGTTAGTATGACAAGGTCCAGGCTTTCGTTTAGTTCAGATAATTTCTCGAGAGAGTCCAGGGCGATAATATTGTGTTCCATAAAGCGAAAAGAAAGCTCATTAAGGATTAAGTCGTCATGATGCAACAACACGCCTATATTATGAGACTCTTTCAGATATTTTTTTCTGTGGAAACCGACGATTTTACTAATTTCTTCTACTCTGGCTTTGATGTGGGTAAGGGAGTTGGATATGAGATGGACAGGTATCAGGTAGTACCGTCTTCCGAGGCTGGAAAACCTGATCAAAAGCCCCATCTTGCGGTAAATCTCATTGAGATCTTTGTAAAACCCCCTTATTTCTTCGGGGTTTTCGAGGCTGATGGCATGGAGTTGTTTTATCTCTTTCGGTTTGAGTCGGTCATAGTCCTCAAAAAGGCCAACCCCATAGGCATTGCCACCAAATCTGCTCCGTAGTTGGGAGGGGTGTTTGAAAGAGACGTAGGTCCCTATAGGGACATATGCCGGATCGATCCCTAATGCATCAAAATCATCAGGGTTTATAAATTGAAAAGGGTCCTTTTGCCAAAGGGTCTCTTTGGTAAGGGAGGGGGTATAAACCATGAAGCTCAGTCCTCAAATGGTAAATAGATTGATCCAGGGACCTGGCTTTCTTCTGGTCGGGTGGAGGCGAAGATGCCCGGTTTCCCGCGAAAGGCTTTCATTTTATGATCGTTAGCCATCTTAAAGCTATCACCCAGATTACCCATGTTTCGAATAGTTTGCAA
>DAOVUP010000155.1 GCA_030632525.1 Desulfobacteraceae bacterium
AAATCCACCGAAACCGCCGCCGAAACCACCAAAACTTCCACCGACCCCACCGCTGGAGTATCCTGATCCACGTCCACCCCCGCCGCCAAGGCCAAAGAGGAGGGCCAGGAAAAAGAACCAGGACCCACCACGTCTTTTCGATATCAGCATAAATATGATGAATATAATGAGAATTGGCAAAAAGGAAAACCCGGCCCGTTTCTTGACAGCTTTTTGCGGCATCTGACCGGATAGCTCGATCCCTGAAGCCTTTGCAACGACCTGGGCCACGGCTAAGGCGCCTGCAAGCAACCCCTCGCCGAACTTGTCCTGCTTGAGAAAAGGGGTCATGTAGCGATCGCGGATCTCCCCAACCAGGCCGTCAGGGAGTATCCCCTCCACACCATACCCGGTCTCAATACGCATCTTTCTCTCTTTCACTGTTACAAAGATCAGGACGCCTTTGTCTTCTCCCTTTTTGCCGATTCCCCAGGCCCTGTAAAGGCGATTGGCATAGTCGTTATACTCCGCGCCCCCGATATCCGGCATGGTGACAACTACGATGGGAATTCCCGTCTTTTGAAGCAATGCCCCTGTGACAGCGGCAATTTTCTGCTTATATGCCGGGGGAATTACATTGGCGAAGTCATTAACAAGGCCCTTTGGTTTTGGGAAGGGGCGTTCGGCCCGGGCTGCAGAGATTGGGATCAGCCAGAGGAGGCAAATGGCAGCCAAGAGAGCCATCAGCTTTAGAGGTGTCTTCTCCGAAAGGGCTTCAGGCTGATGTCTGGCAGTATGAAAAGATGAATTGGGCATGATGATTCAGAGATTTAATAATTTATAGAATTATGGAAGCAAAACCGAAAAATTATCTCAATATATACATTGAATTCATGTTTACGTCATCATTTATTTTACAGGCTTTTTGCGAGAGAGAGGATAGATTCATACTTAACAGTTGCACGCTGCTCATAAATATGAAACAGTAGAAGCATGATGGTTTGTTTTTGCGTAAGTCCTGAGGGGATAGAGATATGGCAGAAAGCTTTTTAGATCTCTCTTCTTTTGCCCTTAGCAGGGTTATAGACGTAATTTACAGGGATGAGGAGTATCTTAGCGATGTACTTTACTTCGTAGTATCCCTGGCTTCCGAACTCACGGGCGCAAAAGGGAGCACGATCCGGGTCCTGGAACAGGGCAACTTCAGGCTCAAAGTGGTTTCGTCATATGGCCTCAGCAAGAAGTACCTTAACTCAGGGGCCATTGATTACGGGAAAAGTGTAACCGAGATTATGCAAGGGGATATCATTATTATTAATGATTTTGAGTCAGATCCCCGAATTCAGAACCTGGATGCGGCCAAGAAAGAGGGTTTGAATTCGGTTATCGGTATTCCGTTTACCGTGAATGAGACAACCTACTCTATTTTGAGGACCTATTTTCCCTTCAAAAAAGTCCCTTCCCATGATGAAATGCAGTTCTTGAACAGCCTCGGAAAGCTGGCTTGTTTGGCCATTGAGCGGGCCGCATTAGGTGCAATGCGGGGGTTGGGGATGGATTGAGCCCATTTCACCCCTTATAGAATTCAGGATACAGTTTTTTTGCGCACTCCGGGCAGATTCCGTGACTGAATTCGGTTTCGGAATGGTCACGGATATATACTTCTATAGGTGTCCATGAATCATCATTTTCGCGTATCTTCTTACAGTTAGCGCAAATGGGCAAGAACGATCCTAAAGTGTTTCTTATGAACTTTTCATTGGCCCGAATGCGTTGACTTAACATCTGGAGTAATTCCACTGCCATGGCAGGGGATTGTTCTATCTCTTTTCGCAGATCCCACTCCAAGGTAAGGACGTGGGTATCCTCTTTGGCCACCACGCTTGCCGACCGGGGCAGATCATCTATGAGAGCCATTTCGCCGAAGTAGGAACGTGGACCAAAAGACCCCAAAATCCTCTCGCTTTTTCCACCAAGGTCCTTGATAGCTTCAGCCCGACCGCTGATGATAATGAAGAGCTTGCTGCCATGAGCGCCCTCTTTGATAATCACTTCTCCCTCGTGAAATTGCTGGCGCCGGGTCTGATCAGCGATTTGTGTCAGATCTTCACCTTTCATGTGGGAAAAGAGAGAAACCTCGGACAAAAAATCTATTTCACTCATGCTTGGACTCCTATTGTCGGGAAATTGCAGGCCGAATTGTTAAATCCTTTTCCTTAGGTAACCGGGACGACCCTCCCGACCTGGAAGGATAGCGTCGGCATCAAGGCTCACATATCCTAAATTATATCATGTTCGTTTTTTTCTGACAAGAGAGATCACAAGGAGCCCCTTTTCTATTGACCGGTGCAGGATTCATCTTAATAATAACGACTTAACCACTTAACGAGGTCTGTAACATACAGATGGGCAATGAAAACATAGAGAGTATTGCATCGTTTCAGTTCCGTGATCTCCACCCTGACCTGTTTATCGGGACGGCAAGCGACCGGTATGGAGGCTGGATTGGGCAGATCTATACCGAAGGACGCTTCGGCAGGAACATAACCAGGCGGTCTAAGAAGGTTGGAGGAAAAACCTTTAGGGAAGAGGTCTTGCCTGTGCAGTCTGTAGAAGAGTATTTCCGGCATTTCCGTATCCTCGAATTAGATTTTACCTTTTATCTTCCATTATTAGATAGAGCGGAAAAACCGACCCGGGTCTTTCACCTGCTTCACACCTATAGGCAGCATCTCAAGAAGGGTGATGGACTTATCTTAAAGGCTCCTCAAGTTATCTTTGCGAGAAAAGTCCTTCGGCAGGGTAAATTTATTGACAATGAACACTACCTGAACCCCGGAGTTTTTATTAAACAGTTCTACGAACCAGCCATCGAACTGTTGGCCCCGTGGCTTGAAGGAATTGTCTTTGAGCAGGAGTATCAGCGAAAGGGTAATCGGGTTTCTCCTGAGGAGCAGGCTGCTGAGTTGGATGCATTTTTTGGGGCTATCCCGGAGGATAACCGCTACCATGTAGAGCTTCGCACCGAGGCGTTTCTCACCGGTCCCGTCTTCAAGGTCTTAGAAGGGTATGGTGTGGGTCAGGTTTTGTCTCACTGGACCTGGCTCCCCCCCCTATCAAAACAGTTCGCACTTTCCGGAAAGAGATTTCTGAACAGAAACAGTTGCATTATCAGGTTGATGACTCCAAATGGGATGAGATATGAAGACGCATATGCTCGGGCCCACCCTTTCAATACGCTGGTAAGAGGTATGCAGAGCTCGGGAATGGTACAGGATACGATCGAGCTCATAAAGAGAGCAATAAATGAAAAAGTGCGGATCAACGTTATCATCAACAACCGTGCAGGGGGAAATGCCCCACTCATTGCACAGCAGATAGCCAACGGATTCCTTGCCGTTCCAGAGATAACCGGCTAATCGAAAAACTTTACCGGAAGCCTGGCCTGGCCTTGGATTTGCAATGACTGAAGAACCATCATAGTGGCGGTGCCGTGGGCCAATAGCCTGTTCTTCTGGTCTGCAATGGTGGCCTCACTCAGACAGAGGGTTTTTCCGGTCTTTAAAACTTTCCCTTTTGCAATAAAAGTGCCACTTGACGCCGGGGCTAAGTAATTCAAATTCATTTCCACAGTAGTTAATCCGAGAGGTTCCTCTATTTCCGTATAACTGGCCCAGAAACAGGCAGCATCCATCATGGATGAGTAGACACCCCCGTGTACCATCCCATAAGGCTGGAGATGCTTCTCCTGCACCTCTATCTTTAAAACAGACCTGCCGGCCTCAAGGGAAACAATATCCATTGAAAGCAGACTGAAATAGGGACAGTTGTTTACGCTTTTTTGAACGGCTGCAGCATGGTCAGGGTTTAATTTTTTCATAGGGTTTTCCTCACGGTTGGATCGGATTCTCTTGTTTAAAGGGCTGTTTAATTGATAGTTTGCAGATATCAGATTGATAAGGGATAATCAACGAAAAAGGCCTTTCTAACGGGTGATAACAGACTGGTTTTTGTGCTTTGACAGGGTGACGGTCTATATCTTATACTACAGACCTCGTTAAGTGGTTGAGTGGTTAAGTGGTTGTTATGATTTGAATTCATATCGTTTGCCGTCAAAATTGGACACTTGATATGTTTGAAATACTAACATATTGATTTAATCCCGCTAAAGATGGCGGGACTTATTTACCGACTTAACCACTCAACGAGGTCTGAAATTGACACTTAGAAGGGGGTAAATATGAACATAATAAATACTGGGAAGGAAAAGGACTGTTTAATCGTCAGCGTCGAGGGCAGGATGGATGCTGTATCTACCCCTGAATTTGAACAGACTCTGGGGGGTTGGATAGATGAGGGGAATATCAGGTTTATCGTTGATCTTGCCGGTCTTGATTATATCAGCAGCGCCGGTCTTCGAGGCATCCTGACAAGCGTTAAAAGGCTAAAGGCGGAGGGGGGGCAGATTGTTCTTACTACCCTGCACGGTACAGTCAAGGAGGTATTTGAAATTTCTGGATTCAGTACCATTATTCCGATCTTTGAATCAGTAGAGGACGCCCTTCAAGAGATGTGAGGGAAGGGGAAACGGTTTTGTCCCATGCCAGAGATAAAGTCGGCAGCCAAGATTGAGCATTTAAAACGGCTAATAGAATTCGTGGCAGGTCATGCAGAAATGGCAGGATTCACCGTCAACCGGATCAACAAGATAAAGTTGGTCGCGGAAGAGGTCCTGGTCAATATCTTTCAATATGCCTATCCTGGGACGGATGGTGACGTCGTGCTTGATTGCCGGAGCGAGGATGATGTTGGGTTAATATTAGAGATCTCTGATAACGGCATTCCCTTCAATATCCTTGAGTTTCCTGATCCAGATGTGACCACGGATTTCTCTGAGCGCGAGATTGGGGGATTAGGAGTACTTTTCGTAAAGGAGATGGTGGATGAGGCCCGGTATCGGCGAAAAGGAAACAGTAATATTCTGACTCTTATTTTTCGGAAGGAGTGATAAGAAATGTCAGCAGTAGAATATGAACTGGATGAAAAAGTGGCTGTTGTTACCATGAATGAGGGTCAGAAGGGTCTCTCAACCAGAGTTGTGTATGCTTGATCAT
>DAOVUP010000107.1 GCA_030632525.1 Desulfobacteraceae bacterium
ACTTCAAGGTCCGGGACCCTTAACCCCACTACGGCAAGACTCATTGCCAGACGATGATCGTCATGGGGATATACGTCTGTTCCTGAAAGAGGGGCGCCTCCATGGATGATCAGACCATCAGGAAGCTCTTCTATTTGTCCCCCGATGCGGCACCATTCAAGGGCTATGGCATGCAGTCGATCGCTCTCCTTGTGCCTCAGGTGCGGCACATTTCTTATTATGGTCTTTCCTCTGGCAAAGAGCGCTACTGCCGCCAATGTGGGCACCATATCAGGCAAGTCACCCATATCCACCTCAATCCCTGAAAGGTTCCCGCCATGAACCGCAACCCGATCCGATCCCTTTTCAATGGAACACCCCATCTCCCCCAGGACTTCGAGAAACCTGATATCCCCCTGCCTGGTAGCGTGAGGATAGATATTCTCAGTGGTAATCTGTCCCCCGGTGACGGCGGCCGCGGCCCAGAAATAAGATGCTGAAGAGGCATCTCCTTGAATGGCAAATTCCCCAGCCCTGTACTTCTGGCCGGAAAAAATCCTGAAACTGTCATAATTCTCACGCTCAACCCGGATTCCAAACTGTTTCATCACGTCGATGGTAATATCCACGTAAGGTTTTGAAACCAGTTTTCCTCTGACCTCGATTTCTATATCCGTGTCAGCATAGGGACCGGAAAGGAGGAGGGATGAGAGAAACTGGCTGCTCTGATTGCCCTGTATTGATACTCTGCCGCCTTTTATACCCTTTGCCCTGATAAGAACCGGAGGGCAACCATCCTTTTCAATACATGAAGCATCCACACCCAATCGGTTCAGGGCTATGACCAAAGGACCGACTGGCCTTTGCTGCATTCTCTTCGTGCCGGTTATGAAAAGCTCTCCCCTGCAGAGGGCGGCCACAGACAGGAATAGACGTAAAGAGGTCCCGGAGTTGCCCATATAAATCTCTTTTCCGATCGGACCCGCGCCGAATTTCCCGCCTCTCCCTTCGACCTTCAGATCGTTGCCCTCGATGGTTATCTGCACCCCGATCTCTCGCAGGGCATTGATGGTGTAGAGCGTGTCTTCGCATTCCAGAAAATCCTTGAGCACACTCCTGCCATCTGCCAGGCTTGCTGTGATGATCGCACGGTGTGTGATACTCTTGGACCCCGGTATTCTAACTCTTGCACGCAGTTTGGATAGGCGGTTAATTTCTTTCATCTTGCTCTAACAGGGCCTCCTTCAGCGCATAACGAATTGACGCAAAGAGTGAATCGAGGTCGGACCACAGCCTGAACTGCTCAGTTCCTTAATTAATCAACATATCCACTCCGCTAATAATAACGCAGCCCCTATCCTTGGCCAAATTCAAGAGCCGGGTTTCAGCGGGAAAATAGACGATGTCCATCACCACCATCCCATGTTCCAAGATATTTTCCGGAACCGGACATTTGTCTATGTCAGGATACATACCTACAGAGGTTGTTTGAACCAGGAGACCTCCCTTTGCACCGCTAATCTCATCTAATGGCACAAACGGGCATCCAAGCGAAGCAGCAAGCGCCTCTCCCCTTTTGCGGGATCGGTTTACAATTGATACTGCCACATCCTGTTCTTTCAGCATAAATCCAATGGCCCTGGCTGCCCCGCCAGCACCAATGATGAGACAGGTCATGCCTGGGAGTTTTACATTCTCCTCCAGGGCTTTCAGCGCTCCAAGAGCATCGGTATTATATCCCTTCAGCCGACCGCTATCATTTACGATGGTATTTACCGCACCAATCCGCTTTGCAAGAGGATCTATTTCGTCAAGAAAGGGCATCACCGTGGTTTTGAAGGGGATCGTAATGCTTGCTCCCTTTATGCCAAGTGCCCTTATCCCTTTTACGCATTCCTCAATATCTCCTGTTTCAAAGGCCAGATAGACAGCATTGAGGCCGGTTGCGGAAAACGCGGCATTGTGAAGGATCGGACTGAGAGAATGCCTCACCGGGTTGCCTATCACCCCGTAAAGTGCGGTGTGCTGATCAATTATCATTGTGAAAGCATCTCCAATATCTTCTTCATGTCCGGTGCAGGAATCTGACCTGAGGCAGACTCCTGTCCTTTTTCAAGGGATGCAAAGGTCATGTACCCGCCCATGAGGGGGCAGGCGATGCGGCTGATCCGGCCCAAAGGCCCCATGCAAAACGCGATGATCCCAATTCCCATGGTCTGGGCCTTGGGAATGAGTTCAAGGACCCTGAAGTTGTCTTCCCATGCCCTGGCCCATGTCACAATTTTTACGATATCAGCGCCAGTAGCAACCATATTTTTGAAAACACCATCCAAATCCTCCCGAGAAGGGGTACCATTTAATAGATGGGTAGATATAACGAGTTCATATGCTCCCTTCCTTTGAAACATCCTCCGTCTCCATTCGAGAGGAATGCTGAATTCCACGTCTACATAATCCGCCCCGGCTTCCATACCGTCTATTAGATAATGCACCCTGGTTCCATAATCGGCTGATCCTTCTCCTCCCTCCCTTTTGGATCGGTAGGTTATGAGAATCGGGTTGGTTGCGGATTCAATTAGCTCCTTCAGATCAAATTCTTCCATGACGTCTAAGCGAATCTCTATTATATCGGCCAAGGTATTGGCCTTGGCCATCTTCTTGAGGGCGCTATCAGTATCGTTTGCCATGATTGGAATGCAGATCATACTTTCACAAACCCTATTCTATATTATGTCGCAAGTTATTGAGAAACTTCTGCATCTCTTCGTAATCCCTACCCCTGATGATATGGGTCAGATAAGCAAGTTTGGAGTTGATATCCTCGATCTGCCTGACCGTATAGGGGTTGAACATGATCTCAGAGAGAAGATGATCGTCTTCAGAAAAGAGGCCTTTTGCAATATCAAGATGTTTTCTGAAGGTTGTTCCCGGCGCCTCTTGTTTTTTCATACAGGCAGCGAACACCATTGATGAAGCAAAGGGACTTGAGAGGGAATAGGCTATGGTCTGGTCATGTTCTTCGAATGTGTACTCATGGACATTCAGTTTAAGCCCCCTGTAGAAATCTTGAAAAAAGGACTTTGCTTCCTCATCAGACTCTTTGATAATGATTGCGTTCTCGTTACTGAGATCTCTGACATTGGCAAAAGTGGGGCCAAACATGGGGTGGGTAGATACAAATTTCTTTCCCAAGTTTTTATACAGTTCATGTATTCCCGTTTTTACTGAAGCAATGTCTGAAAAGATGCACTCCTCAGGTAAGTAAGGAAGAAAGTCTTCAAAGGCGTCGTGTATATTGGCAATGCTTACCGCGTTAATTACAAGCTCAGGTGCAAATCCTTCTGCCTCAGAGGGTTCAAGGAATCTTGTGACATTAAAAAAGTATTTGAGCTTTCTTTTGTCTAAATCGTAAATAGCCACCTCATGGTCAAGGCAGAGCTCTTCCACAAACCATGCGCCCATACGACCCGCACCCAGAACAAGTATCCTCATTGGACCCTCCTCTCCTTGTAGCAGCCCATAAATTTGAAGTTGGTGGTTATCTTTTTTACATCATTGAGAGCCTCTACCACCTTGTCATTCTTGTTTGATCCTTCGAAATCAAGGAAAAAGGCATAGTCCCCCGGCTCATTCGGGATAGACTCTATCCTTGTTAGACTGATGCTTTTCTTTGCAAACGAATGGAGTACACTGAAAAGGGTGCCGGCCTTATGTTCTGTGGCAAAAACAATGGAGCACTTGTCCCCTTTTTCTCTGTTCTCTTCTCTGGAAAGGACCAAAAATCGCGTCATGTTTCTGTCGAGATCCTCTATCTTCTCTTTTATTATTTCCAGGTGATAGAGGTTGGCAGCGAGTTTGCTCGCAATTGCAGCAGCCCGTTTTGGTCTTTTCTCTGCCAGCATTTTTGCAGCACCGGCAGTATCACTGTATTGAACAGGCTCAAGTTTATTCCTCAAAAGGAATTGACGGCATTGTGAAAGCGCCTGGGGATGTGAATATATGGTACGAATTTCTCTGTGGTCGGTTCCCGGCAGTGCAAGAAGACAATGGTGTACGAGAAGCTCTACGGCTCCGACCACATGGAGATCTGTATTTATAAGGAGTTGGTTGACCTGGGCTACAGAACCACCCAATGTATTTTCTACTGGAACAATCCCATATTCATAGCGCCCTGATTGAACACCATCGAATACCTCAGCAAATGTATTGCATGGGAAAGGAATCAGATCTCTGTTCCATTCCCTTGATGCGACTTCACCATATGCACCGTGTTCACCCTGAAACGCAATGAGTTCGAAATTGTTCTGCTGTAGTCTTTTGCTTTCCTTGATGATTTCAACATATACTTTTTCCATAAACTCGGCATTAATAAGACCTGTGGAATTTTGTCCTATTCTGTCAAGGACCTCTTTCTCCCTCTCATTGTCTTCGATCTCGGTCTTGAACTTCTTTGCTAACAGAACCTGCTCCATCCTGTTATTTAGAAGTTGCATAATTTGAGAATCAATACTGTCAATGTTTTTTCTGATCTCTTCAAGACTCATTTTTTACCTCACTATTTTTGAAATGGGTGCATCCGCAAATGTTTTTAAATCACTTATTACCGTTTCTAATTCTTTGATTGAAATTTTTTCCACAACCGCATGACCGATGGCGCGAAGCAGCACAAAGTTAATGCTGTCCCCGTTCTTTTTTTTATCTTTTCTGAGGGCGTCAAGTACAGTCTCGAGGTCAAATGGAAGCCGAGTCGGGAGCTTCAGTTTCTCGAGTAAGCCCTCGATCTTTTCAGTGTCTTCTGACGATAAAGACCCCCTTTTATTAGATAATACTGAGGCAATTACCATACCTGCACTGATCGCCTCACCATGGGAGGCACCTGTGGTCTTTTCAATGGCGTGGCCGAATGTATGCCCGAAGTTGAGTTTCCGCCGCTCCCCCGTTTCCTTTTCATCCCTGTTTACAATGGATGATTTTATGACGATGGAATCACAAACAAGTCTATTTATCACCTTGGTATCTAACGATAATCCCCTCTCATAATTTTCTTCAAGATATGAAAACAACTCGGGGTCTCCGATAATGGCATGTTTTACTATTTCAGCGAAACCGGATAAGAGGTCTTTTCCCGGCAGGGTCTTCAGAAGGTTCAGGTCACAGATTACGAATTCAGGTTGATTGAAAACCCCCACCATATTCTTGTATCCACCGAGATTCACCCCGTTCTTTCCACCCACGCTGGCATCCACCTGTGACAGTAATGTGGTGGAAACAAATCCAAATCTTACTCCACGCATGTAGGTTGAAGCGACAAATCCGGCAATATCACACACAACGCCGCCACCAATCCCCACAATAAAAGATGAACGATCAGCCTCAATCTCTGTGAGCCTTTGGTATATTTCTTTGACAGTCTCTAAGGTCTTTATTTTCTCACCGCTCTTTATCTCTATTACTTCACAGGGAGGGAAATCCTTTTGATAGTGGCGGCTGACATTGGTGTCCGTGATAACCACTGTCTTTTCCAATGGCGCGTACTTTCCGAGAGACTCAAGAACCTCACCGACGAGTATCGTTGAATCTCCTGTATCCCCATGAATCTCGATCGCTTTCATCTGTTTACTCCGAGTCCAATCCTTTTTATTTCAATTCATTTCATTCATACAGGACCCTAATACTTGCAGTTTTTTCATGAGACCCCCAAACATATGTGGTGACATGGCCTGATCCTTATCGCATATTGCCTTGTTGGGATCGTAGTGTACCTCAACCATAATGCCGTCTGCTCCGGCCGCCATAGCAGCAAGACTCATGGGTTCAATCAGACTCAGGCGCCCGGTTCCATGTGAGGGGTCAACAATAATTGGGAGATGGGAGAGCTCCTTGACAGAGGGCACTATACTCAGATCCAATGTATTTCGGGTGTAAGTCTCAAACGTCCTTATCCCCCTTTCACAAAGAATAACATTCGGGTTTCCCCCCGCAAGTATATATTCAGCACAATTGAGCCATTCTTTGAGGGTTGAATTCATCCCTCTTTTCAAAAGCACCGGTTTGTCAAGCTTTCCAACTTCCTTTAATAGAGAGAAGTTCTGCATGTTTCTGGTGCCGATCTGCAGCACATCTGCATATTCAGATACCCATGATACATCACGCGGATCCGTCACCTCGGTCACGATAGGAAGCCCGGTCTCTTGTTTAGCTTTTTCAAGTATTTTCAGACC
>DAOVUP010000021.1 GCA_030632525.1 Desulfobacteraceae bacterium
AATGGATGGAACCGGGTTGGGTCTTGATGGGCAGATATGGGGGGGGGAGATAATTCTCTCCGATCTCTCCTCATTCAAACGAAGGGCGCACCTTGATTATGTGGCCCTTCCGGGTGGGGACACCGCTGCCAAATTCCCATGGCGTATGGCCCTTATTTACCTCCACAAGACCTTTGGGGACGATCTGTTTAACCGCCCCATACCCTTTGTCCGGAATCTCGAGCAGGCGGAGTCATCGATTATCCTTCGGATGGCTATAAAGGGTGTTAACTCTCCGTTGACCTCAAGTTGCGGGAGATTATTTGATGCTGTCTCCGCTCTATTGGGTCTGAGACATAAGACAGCCTACGAGGGACAGGCCGCTATCGAACTTGAGAAGTGTCAGAGCCCCAGGGAAAAGAGATACTACCCCTGGCAAATCAGGGAGGAAGGGGACGGATGGGTGATGATAACAACCGGGATCGTGAGAGAAATAGTGGAAGATATTGAAAGAGGAGAGAGCAGGGGGGTAATCAGCGCGCGTTTTCACAACTCTTTGATAGGGATGTTAAAAGAAGTATGTGTCAAAATAAGAGAAGAAAGCGGGATCGAGCAGGTAGCTCTGAGCGGTGGTTCTTTTCAAAACATGACACTACTAACGGGGCTTACACGCGCCCTCAAAGACGAGGGGTTGAGAGTATACAGTCACGCCCGGGTCCCCACAAATGACGGTTCTCTCTCTCTTGGGCAGGCGGTTTGCGCCGGGCTCATATATTCGGGTTTTAAAGGAGTATTCGAGGGCTCCCATGAAATACATTGATGAATACAGAGACGGAGAAGTGGCACGGGCATTGTCAGAAAAGATCAGAGCCATTTCAAAAAAACGGGTCAGGTTGATGGAGATCTGTGGAACCCATACCATGGCCATTTTCAGACATGGAATCCGCAGTCTCCTGCCGGAGACCGTTGAATTGGTTTCAGGACCCGGCTGTCCTGTCTGCGTTACGGCCATGGAAGAGATAGACAGGGCCGTGAAGCTGGCGCAATCACCCGGTGTCATTGTGACAACCTTTGGGGACATGCTCAGGGTGCCCGGGAGTGAATCATCTTTGCAGCAGGAACAGGCAAAAGGGGCAGATGTCAGGATGGTTTATTCCACCTTCGATGCCCTGAAGTTTGCCGCCGAGAACCGCGATAATGAAGTGGTATTCTTAGGAATCGGTTTTGAGACCACAGCACCCACGGTTGCCGCTGCCATTAAGACTGCGTATGAGAATAAGCAATCAAACTTCTCGGTTCTCTCTGCCCACAAACTCCTTCCCCCTGCCATGGATGCACTCCTTTCAAGCGGCGATCTTGGCGTTGACGGTTTCATATGCCCCGGTCATGTAACAACTATTATAGGTACGTCCTCCTATGAAGCAGTTGTGGGCAGGTATCATACACCCTGCGTCGTGGTTGGATTTGAGCCCCTCGATATCCTACAGGGGATACTCATGTTAGTGGAACAGAGAGAAGAGGGGAGGGCGGAAGTACAAATTCAGTACACCCGGGGTGTTAACCCGGAAGGGAACCCTGGCGCCCTGAAGATACTGGACGAGGTCTTTACACCCTGTGATTCTCCTTGGCGAGGTCTCGGCAAGATACCTGGAAGTGGTTTGTCAATCAGGGAGAAATATTCAGCCCTTGACGCCAAGAACAGATTCGAATTATCCGTACCTCCTGCCAAAGAGCCTCCGGGGTGCCTTTGCGCTGAGATCCTAAGGGGGACTCAAAGACCGCCGGACTGCAAACTCTTCAGACATGCATGTACCCCCCAAACACCGGTAGGCCCATGTATGGTATCAAGCGAAGGCACGTGCGCCGCATATTTCAGATATCATGAAGATTAATAGTCTCGTAAGAAGTCATAAAATAGAATTTTTTACGAAAGTGTTTCGTCGCTTCGCTACTGTATTTCGTGTTTCGTGTTTGGCCCCACAAGGTGGGGTAATCACCTGGTATTTCACCAGATATTTCAAACTAAACATTAAAAACCAAAATTGACACCCATGTTTAATGCCCTTAAACTTTCGGATTCTCCAACAAAGAACTCGGGCATGCTGAGAGGTTCTTCAAGCACGAGGCCCGCTATCTGGATTGTCGAGGAAAACGGGGTTCGGGCCGTAGTTAAGGACTTCAGCAAAAACAAGTTCTTTTTCAGAAGTACGGTAGGTCGCTTCCTGGTATGGAGGGAAAGGAAAGCCTACAGGAAGCTGCGGGGAATCACGGGGGTGCCCGTTTTGTACAGGGTTATCGATGGGCTCGCCTTGGTAACAGAAGAGATACCGGGCAGGAGTCTGGAAAATCTTGAAAAGAAGATAAAGCTCCCGGATTCCTTTTTCGAGGCGCTGAAGGAATTAGTGACCCAGATTCACGACAAGGGGTTGGCCCATTGCGACTTGAAGAGGGCTCCCAACACCCTTTTCGGGGATAACGGGCTTCCTTATATTATCGACTGGGCAGCTTCCATCTCTGAAAAGGAGTTCAGGATTCCACCTCTAAGTCTTATCTACCGGAGATTTAAATTAGACGACAATATGGCCATTACCAAACTCAAGCTACGTCACAGCCCTGAAACGGTGAGCCCGGAAGAGGTAGCCCGTTACAACTACCGGAGTTGGGGAGAAAGGCTTATCAGGGCCATAAGAGACAGGCTCAGAGAGGTATTGCAGAAGGCCGCATAAGGATATCAGTGGGCTATAACCTTTGAACCTTGAACCCTGAACTTTGAACCGCTCACTTTAGGTAATATGATCAGGTGCCGGTATCCTGCTGTAAAATGGAGACCATGATTTTTTCTGCCATCCCCCTTCCAATGGCAAACCTTGTAGACCCCTGTGCTAAGATAATTCTTCCACGTCCCGCATTGTTGATGATCTCTATAAGGTCGCCCGGGCGTAATCCCATGTCCGTCAGTCTGGCCTGTTTTTTCCGTCCCCCGGCTATCTCCCTTATCACAATTCTTTCGCCCTCTTTGGCCATGGTCAGGGGCATCAATGGGGTTCTTTGAGAGAGACATTGTGAACAGAGGCCATAGATATCCATCCTGTGCTGAAGCATGTGAAATCCGGATCTCGCCGCAATCTCTACCTGCAACCTTTCCATGGATTCGTCGGCAAATTCGACGATTGTTCCGCATTTGGTGCAGATAAGGTGATCATGATGTTTCCCAAGATGCCTGTGTTCGTAGCGGATCGGCTGCCCCTCAAAATGCTTTTTCTGAGCAAAACCCAGGTCCACCATCCGGTTTAGGCATTGTTTGACAAATCGAGGCTCAAAATCATAACCCTCTTCTCTAAGTAGATGGAGCATCTCCTCAAGGGTTATGTGCTCTTCTTTTCCCAAGAAAATACCGATGATGTTTAATCGATCCTGAATCCGATCTTTTCCGTCTGCTTCTATAAGCGTTCTGAAATTGGCTTTTTCGAGGTAATCATTTTTTTCCATATCTAATACCTTGTAAATCTTAGCCCTATGGTTTTTTTTCTTTCAAAAATTCCACAAACCCTCTCACTCCATTGGTCATAAATATCTTCTCTCTTGCTTGAACATCGGGATCCATGATGTTAAATGCTGCAAGATTAGGGTCTTTTTCAAGCAACAGGGCAATGCAGCTTCTTATGATATCTTCAATGTTCCCACCCTGACAAACCAATTCACCAATGATGGCCTCCCATCGAATAAGCTGGTCACGGGAAAGATTCAACATCCGATGAGAATTCTCGGCCTCGCCAAAGTGGGCATAACGAATCGGCTGGTCCTCCAAGGCTAACAGACGATCAATGCTCCTAAGGAAGATATCAGGAAAAAACCTCGGTGGTGTTGCAGGGCGCAAATAGTCCAAGCCGTTGACATTGAGATAGTTCCCGGCTGCCTCACCGGCAAAAAGCCTGTCTTTGTAGGTATAACTGAGGTGATGAATGGCATGACCAGGTGTTTCTATGACCATTAGATCCTTAAGGTTGCACTCTGTGTGGGGGATTAACCTCTCTTTGGGAACCGGCTTTGGAACTCCGTAACTTTTGGCAAGATCCCCGAGCACACTCAGACTGCCTGCCCACAGGTTGGAAGGTTCCACCAGATGCTTGATCCCTTTTTCGTGACATATGGCCTTCGCCATGGGATAATACTCAAGCAAATCGGCCAGGGCGCCCCCGTGATCAATATGAATATGGGTTAGAAAGACATAATCCACCTTGTCCAAACCGATAGACACTAAGGAATCTATCAGCCGGTTGGCTGTATTGGCCGGGCCCACGTCAACCAGAAAATTAAAATTATCCTGGCAGACCCAGGAACCAAAGAAGTGATTGAAGCCAGGCATATCCTGTTTGATTTCAATTAATCGCTCATGCATATTTCACCGTCTATATTGTCCGGGATTGAAGGCCTAAGGAATTTAACGGGAACCCTTAAACAATTACAACCTGTGGGAATATAGTGACATGGGTAGTGAGAGTCAAGTAATTGAATGCATGCAAAATGTTGTTCACTCCATGACAAAAACGTGATAAGAAAGTGCCAGCATGCCTTTTTGAGAGATGATCTTATTATATTTGAAAAATGAGGTTGCCTGTTATTGGAAAATATGTTCCCTATTCTCATTGCGGAAGATAATCCTGTTTCACGAATGCTTCTGGAGAAAACTCTGATAAAAGCCGGTTATGAAGTCGCTACTGTCACGAACGGACGTGAGGCCTTAGAGTCCTTTAGTGAAAAATTCTTCCCGATTGTCTTGACAGACTGGATGATGCCCCAAATGGATGGGCTCCAACTATGCCGCGCAATCAGAAAAAATGTATCAACCGGTTATGTTTTTATCTTTATACTTACAGCCAGGGACTCTATAGACGATATGGTTGCGGGTCTGGAAGCCGGTGCTGACGATTATTTGACCAAACCCTTTAAGCGCGCTGAACTGATTGCCCGGCTCAAAACAGCCACGCGTGTCCTGGAATTAGAAAAATCATTAAAAGATGCCAATGAAGAGATCACAATACTCTCCATAACCGACACTCTAACGGGGTGCTATAACCGTACTTTTATGGACGAACAACTTCCAAAAGAGATTAAGAGGGCTATAAGATACAACCATCCCATATCCCTGGTTATGGTTGACATCGATCATTTTAAACAGGTTAATGACACCTATGGACATCAGGCCGGGGACGAGGTATTGAAGGAACTTGTCAGATCAATCAATGGATCGATACGATCTGATGTTGATTGGGTGGCCCGTTACGGTGGCGAGGAATTCTTAGTCGTCTTTCCGGAGACAGATTTTGAAAGCGCTGAGGCCTTATGTGAAAGATTCTGCAGAAATATTTCGGAAAATACCATTCAAATTATGGAAAATGAGATACGGATTACTGCCAGTTTTGGCGTCACTGGCTTTACGTCTTCGGATACCCTAAAGGAGGTCTCCTATGAGGCTATGATCAGCCTGGCAGATAAATCTCTTTATCAGGCCAAAGAGGAAGGGCGAAACAGGGTTATTGGACGGCCAATAGACGGTTGAGGTATTTGTGAGAGCAGTTATCTTTGATGGCCGGTTACGATTCCTAAAAGTGTTCCCAGAACCTGAAATACCTTCTGGTTGGGCCCTGATCAGAGTACTTAAGACGGGCATCTGTAAAACCGATATAGAAATCACGAGGGGGTACAAAAATTTTAAAGGGGTCTTGGGACATGAATTTGTAGGAGTTGTCGAGCAATGTCATGACCCGGATTGGGTGCAGAAAAGAGTAGTAGGCGAGATAAATGTCGGGTGTGGGGAATGTGAACAGTGCGCAAATGAACTGGAACGTCATTGTCCACGTCGGAGAGTGTTAGGTATCGTCGATTTGAATGGCTGCATGGCTGATTACTGTGTGCTCCCCCTTTCAAATCTCCATGCGGTTCCTGTCTCCATGGTCGACCATAGGGCTGTCCTGGTTGAACCTCTGTCAGCAGCTTGTGAGATATTGGAGCAGCTTGAATTAACAGGATCGGAACAGGCTGTTGTCTTAGGCGATGGACGACTTGGCATCCTCTGTGCGTGGGTGCTCTCCACGGTCCTTTCAGATGTAACGTTGATAGGACATCATCCGGAAAAACTTGAAAAGGGGGGGTGGCGTACACTAAAGACTGCCCAGATTTCCGCAAATAGAAGCGATGGTGCTGATATTGTTGTCGAAGCCACCGGCTCGGGCAAAGGGTTGGTGGATGCCATGTCTCTATGCCGCCCACGAGGGAAAATCGTCCTCAAATCAACGGTAGTTTCTAAGAGCAAAATGAACTTGTCGTCTATCGTTGTCAATGAACAAACCCTTATTGGTTCCAGATGTGGCCGGTTCAAGACCGGGTTGAGGATGATGGAATCTTATCCTGATATGCCCTTAGGGCGGCTCATATCTGCCGATTATCCAATTGAGCAGGCATTGGAGGCGTTTAAACAAACCACTCAGCCGGATACCTTGAAAATTGTCCTTGACATGACAATATGATTGTCGATTGATGATTGTCGATTGTTGATTAACTTTAGATATTCCGCCTTGCGGGAAGGTGTAAGGGGTTAAGTGTGTGATTCCACAAATATTCAATATTCAATCCCGCGATCCCGCGGGGTCAATATTCAATTAAAAAGATGTTTACCGGTCTAATAGAAGGTATTGGAAAAATAAGCGGCATTCGCCGCACCCATAATGAAATGAGGGTTGCCATCACACCTCTTTTCGATACGTCTGACTGCCAGCTCGGAGACAGCGTAGCTGTTAACGGTGTGTGCCTGACAGTCACGGAGATGCGCGATGATTCGCTCAGTATGGATGTTTCAGGAGAGAGTCTCTCCCAAACTACCTTGGGGCTATTAAGGCTGGGAGAGCATGTAAATCTTGAGAGGGCCTTACGCCTAACTGATCGCTTAGGAGGGCATTTAGTCTCAGGGCATGTGGATGGAATTGGAAAGATCCTGAAAAAAGAGCAGGTGCATCAATCGTGGCTTATAAGGATAGGGATAGAAGAAGCTATTTCGCGCTACACTATAAACAAGGGTTCTATTGCTGTTGAAGGGATCAGTTTAACCATTAATGCTTGTGAAAAAGATTTTTTTGAGGTAAATATCATCCCCCAAACAGGCATGGTGACCACGCTTTTGACCAAAAAGATAGGGGACCATGTCAATATTGAGACTGACCTGATCGGCAAATATGTAGAAAAATTATTTTCCAAGGGGGAGGGAAGGCAGGAAGAGAAGAAGACTTCCGGTATTGACTTTGAGACCCTTGTTAAACTCGGATTTGACAAATAATAGAATTGAGAGAGGATATCAAGAATGTCTATTTCCAAAATAGAAGATATATTAGAAGATTTACGACAGGGAAAAATAATTATCCTTGTCGACGATGAGGACAGGGAGAACGAAGGCGATCTAACCATCGCTGCTGAGAAGGTTACACCAGAGGCCATCAATTTCATGGCGAAATACGGTCGCGGCCTTATATGCCTTGCGTTGGAGCCGGAGATTGTAGAAAAATTGCACCTTGATCAAATGGTTCACAACAATCGTTCTCCCTATCAGACAGCATTCACCGTCTCTGTGGAGGCCGCGCGTGGAGTTACCACAGGAATATCCGCTGCAGACAGAGCCCATACCATCTTGACCGCAATAGCGGATGACGCAATACCTGAAGACCTTGTTCAACCAGGGCACGTCTTTCCGTTGAGGGCGAGAAGGGGGGGGGTCTTGTTCAGGACCGGTCAGACAGAAGGATCTGTAGATCTTTCTCGCCTCGCCGGTCTTAAGCCGGCCGGGGTAATATGCGAGGTTATGAAGGATGACGGCTCCATGGCCAGGTTGCCTGACCTTCAAGAATTTGCCGAAGAACACGACCTCAAAATTGCCTCAGTGGCAGATATCATATCTTACCGGATGCGGACTGAGTCTTTTGTTCACAAGGCGGCAGAGACGGTTCTGCCCACCCCTTTCGGCGAGTTCAAGGCGATAGTTTTTGTAAATGATATCGATGAATACGAGCATTTAGCTTTAGTAAAAGGTGATATAACCTCGGATCAGGAGGTTATGGTAAGGGTACATTCTGGGTGTCTTACAGGGGATGTCTTTGGGTCTCATCGGTGTGACTGTGGGGAGCAGCTACAAAAGGCGATGTCCATGGTTCAGGAAGAGGGATTGGGTATCATTCTCTATCTCCAGCAGGAGGGCAGGGGTATCGGTCTTGCAAATAAATTGAAGGCCTATGCCCTGCAAGACAAAGGGTTGGACACAGTAGAGGCAAATGAAGAACTTGGTTTTGCTGCTGATTTGAGAGATTATGGAGTGGGTGCCCAGATTTTGGTTGCCCTCGGGATTCAAAAAATGAAATTACTAACCAATAATCCCAAGAAAATTAAAGGGTTAGAGGGTTATGGGCTAGAGGTTACAGGGAGAGTGCCGGTTGAGTGTGTGCCCAGGCCGGAAAATGTGAAATATCTGTCTACAAAATGCCACAAGTTAGGACATCTTTTGAAACTAATTGACGAAGAATAATTTGAAAGGGGGGTGTTATGCCTAAGGTAGTGGAAGGTAGGCTTTCAGCTGAGGGTTTCCGATTTGGAATTATCGTTAGTCGCTTCAATGATTTTATCTGCTCAAGGCTTATGGAAGGGGCGACAGATGCTTTGATAAGACATGGCGGCGATGAGGAAAAGATTGTCATCATTAAGGTTCCAGGAGCATTTGAAATGCCTCTGGCTGCAAAAAAACTGGCTCAGACCGGGTTATATGATGCGGTCATATGTCTTGGCGCAGTTATCAGGGGAGCTACCCCTCATTTCGATTATGTGGCAGCCGAGGTCTCTAAGGGGATAGCAAGTGTAGCTTTGGAGAGCGATATTCCGGTTACCTTCGGTGTGCTGACCACGGATAATCTGGAGCAGGCGATTGAGAGAGCAGGGTCCAAATCCGGAAACAAGGGATACGAGGCAGCCGTGGCTGCCATTGAAATGGTAAACCTCTTTAAGGAATTGCAGGATTAGGGAATTGAGGGATTGAAGGTGTTTTGCTGTTATTATGCCTCAAATTCTTGACTTTCTTGATTTAGTTTATGATGGGGAAACATGGGGGAGAGAAGACGTGCCCGGGAGTTGGCCATTCAGGTCCTCTTTCATTTGGAATTCAGTCCTGATGATCCATCGGAGGTTTTTGATCTGATATGCGAGAATTTCGATGCCCGGAAATCAATTAGAGATTTCTCTAAGAAACTTGTTTTAGGAGTTTGGGACAAGAAGAAAACCTTGGACAAGGTTATCAGCGAGGCATCAAAGAACTGGCGTATTGAAAGAATGGCCCGTCTAGACAAGTCCATATTGAGATTGGCTGCCTATGAAATTATGTTTATTGAGGATATTCCCCCGAAGGTCTCCCTTGACGAGGCCGTAGAGATAGGGAAGAAATTCGGTGGCGAAGACTCAGGCAGGTATATAAACGGCGTATTAGATAATATTTATAGTACCACCGTAAAAAACGATTAGAGTAGATCCCGCAAGGCGGGGTAACTGAAGTAAACTAAAGTTAGAAATGGGATAATGGAGTATGAAATATAACCCACAAGAACTGGAAATTAAGTGGCAAGCCCATTGGGAAAAAAGTTGCCTTTTCAAGGCTGTAGAAGACTTATCTAAAGAAAAATATTACCTCTTGGAGATGTTCCCTTATCCATCCGGGAAGATCCATATTGGTCATGTGCGTAATTATACCATCGGCGATGTGGT
>DAOVUP010000179.1 GCA_030632525.1 Desulfobacteraceae bacterium
GTATTGAAATCCGTTTGTCAAATCATAACCCTGTCGAAAATCCCCGCCACAGGCGGGGGAGCCTGTGAACCAATAAACGCTCATATGACATATAGAGACAAAACTGCAAGAAAGGTTACGGAATGTTCTCAAAGAGGTTCCTCTGCGAGTCTCTGCCTCACCCAGATGAGGATCTTGTCCAACTCCCCTTTCAGTTCTGCCATGGCCCGTCCCCGATGGCTAACACCATTTTTCTCTGCCCCAGACATCTGGGCAAAGGTCTTGTTCAGCGGGGGATAGTAAAATATGGGATCATACCCGAACCCCTGCGTCCCTCTTACCTCCTGGGTGATAAGACCCTCACAGGTCCCTTCATATATGAGTGCCGGCCCCTGCGGTACGGCGATAGCGAGGACACATATGAAGGCGGCCTCCCTCTGCTCTATCCCCTTCATTGCCTTCAACAGTTTGATGTTGTTTGCCTCATCGGTAGCGCCCTCTCCCGCATAGCGTGCAGAAAGAACCCCCGGCTTCCCTCCGAGGGCCTTCACTGTCAGACCGGAGTCATCGGCAATGGCAGGCAGTCCGAGCACCTTCGCTGTAAACTGTGCCTTTTTTACGGCATTGTCTTCAAATGTATCACCATCTTCTATTACGGGAGGGATCGGCCCGAAATCATTAAGACTCTTTATTTCAAAGTCAAAGCCTTGAAACAGGTCTTGAAACTCAGAAACTTTGCCCCTGTTTTTAGTAGCCAAAACCAATGGACGATCGAGCTTCATCTTTTCTCCCGAAACATTCATAAGTTTAAAACCTCAAATCCTTATACGTTTCATCTTTGCCAGGTCGTTCTTGATATTGCGCGTCTCTTCTTCAAAACCCGGTTTCCCTATTAATGCAAACATCGCCCTTTTGTAGGCCTCAACACCGGGCTGCACAAAGGGGTTGTGCCCTAATAGATATCCAGATATGGCCACCGATTTTTCCATCATATAGTATAGCTGCCCCAGGTTAAATGCGTTCCTCCGGGGAATATCAATGGTCATATTGGGAACGCCCCCCCTATAATGGGCATATGCCGGGCCTTCAACAACCATCCGGTTGATGAAGTTCATATCCAGACCTTTATCCACAAGAAAATCGAGACCATCCAGATTGTTGTCTGTTCTCGGGATCCGGACCTGGTTATCATGCTCTTTTAGAAGCAGAAAGGTCTCAACGATATTTCTTTGGCCCTGCTGGACCATCTGCCCGTTGGCGTGCAGTTTTTCAGAGTAGAGAGAGGGGGACACCCAAAGGCCATGGCCATCGTGCCCCTCGCTCTCCGGGAAGAGCTGCTCCATCCATCTGGCCACTGCATAAAGCGAGGCCGAATTGGTGGCCACCACTTCGATCTTCTTTTCTGCACACCATGCGGCATGCCTGAGGGCCGCATGAACCAACGCGGGGTTATGCCAGAAATCATCCCCCGATGTGATATCCCTCATAACCTTGAAACCGGCGACAAATTCTTCTATATCAATATTGGCCATAGACAATCCCACTAAGCCCACATCGGTCAGGACTGAAAATCTCCCCCCGATGTTGTTCGGGATCACGAATGTGCGATAGCCCCTTTTCCCGGCCATTTCTTTTAATGCGCCCCGCACCCCATCCGTGGTAACAAGTATCATTCGATCGGCGTCATTGCCCCAGTTTTCCTCCATCAACTTCCGGATAATCCTGAAGGCTATGGCAGTTTCTGTGGTAGTGCCTGATTTTGAAATAACGTTTATGGCGATCCGTTTCCCTTTCAGCATATCTAAGGTATCCCTGAAAAAATCAGGATCCATATTCTGGCCTAAGAAATAGATCTCTGGAGCACCTCCCCTCTCATCCCTTGTCAGCTGGTTGAAGTGCTTATGTGTCAAGGCCCTGAAAGTAGCTTCAATACCCAGATACGACCCCCCAATACCGAGTGAAACGAATGTGTCCACCTCCCTGGATAATTCACTGGTAATCGATCTGATTCCTTTCAGATGCTCTTCACTGATCTCAACAGGAAGGTCCTGCCATCCGGTCATGGCAATCCCATGATCATAGATATCCCCTTCCCCGTCCTTAAGCTTCTGATGGGCATTCATAACCTCGGGGATCAGGGATTCTACATCCTCCAGGTTGACAGATCCGGGTCCCGGGGCATCGAACATATTTGTTACATCGATGGAGATCCGGTTCGCCGCCCTGAACTCTTCCGATTCAATGGGATTTTTGACCTGCTCCCCCCTCTTTTGTTGCTCTCTTATCGTGCTGTTCTCCGCTAAATCAATCAGGCTTAATCCTTCCATGTTCCTCCCCTGTCCCCAAAACAAAAAACGCTGAATGCATTAATCATGAGGCATCTGAGTCAACCGACATTTGCCCGACACCTTGAAAATATCAATTATTATCTTACCGTTAATCGCAATTTACTCAAACAAGATGTCCATTTTCTTACAGCAATTCTCTTGAAGCGTCAACCAGCAATCTGCAATTTTGAACAGCGCCCAAATAGGAGACAATCAACTACTGCATCAATTTTGATGCCCATAGGAAAATGCCTATGATCCGTGGATCCTTTTTGTAGTCACGGGTCTCTATTAGCCCCATGGATGTCAGGTAATAGTTTTTTGTTGACTAATAGTTACACAAATGATCTATTATCTACACATAGGAGGTAGATAATGGATGGAAAATAAAACCCTGCTCACCACCCGGGAGATCGCACGTTTCCTTAATATTAATGAAAAAATGGTCTACACCCTTATTGCGGAGAAGGGGCTTCCCGCCACAAAGGCCACCGGCAAGTGGATTTTCCCGCGCCACCTTGTGGAGCAGTGGCTGGAGAATCAGACTATCAACTACCCCAAAACAGCCGATCCCCTCCCACCATACCACGGTTTACTCATCATAAGCGGGAGCAATGATATACTTTTAGACAAGGCCATTTCCCTCTTCAACCGGCTCTATCCTGAGAATGTGGCGGTTTTCGGAAATTTAGGGAGCTTAGGCGGAATCCGCGCTTTGAGACGCAACCTCTGCCATATTGCATCAAGCCACCTGCTCCAGGAAAATGAACAGGAATATAATTTCGGCATTGCCGAAGAGGAATTGGGACAGATGCCCGGAGTGATCAACTTCTGCAAACGGGAGCAGGGTCTCCTGATAGGGAAAGGTAACCCTGAGAAGATTAAGGGAGTTCCGGACCTTGGGCGGCCGGGCATAAGGATCGTCAACCGACCATTAGGAACTGGAACACGACTGCTCTTGGACGGTGAACTGGCAAAAGAGGGAATAAAAGGCGCACGTATTGAAGGCTATGACCGGGAGGTTAACCGTCACCTTGAGGTGGGACTGGAGGTACTTTCAGGCCGGGCTGATACCGGCCCCGGGATCAGGGCTGTAGCAGGGCTCCTGGATCTTGATTTTATCCCCTTGCGCTGGGAGAGATTTGATTTTCTTATTCAGAAAGACCACTTCTTTGAAAGGGGAGTACAGCTCTTCTTAGGGCTTTTGAACGAACCGGTCTTCAGAGACCTGGTAGCGACTCTGGCAGGTTATGATCTGGATCTTTGCGGGAAGATGGTTTTTCCCCATAACTCAACTGAAACAGAAGAGATATAGTCAATGAAAAAAGTCTATTTCCGTTTTAACCCTTGCTTTATTGCATTATTATTGCTCTCGGCGCAGCTCCTCATCTCACGGCCACTCTACGCAGAGCCCCATGGAAAGCTGATTATCTTTAATGCAGGCTCCCTTGCCATACCTTTTAAGGCAATGAAAGAGAGATTTACCTCGGTTTATCCCGACGTCCGGATACAATTGGAGGCGGCAGGCTCACGAACATGCGCCCGGAAGATAGCGGATCTGAAACGACCGTGTGACGTAATGGCGTCTGCCGACTACACGGTAATTGAAAACCTCCTAATTCCCGATTATGCAGACTGGAATATCTCTTTTGCCACCAACGAGATGGCCATTATGTACGGGCCCGGGGCTAAATTCTCAAAAGAGATCAATGGTGATAACTGGTACAAGATCCTGCTTCGAGAAGGGGTGGAATACGGGCATTCTGATCCCAATGTTGATCCCTGCGGGTATCGCACCATGTTGGTTTGGCAGTTGGCAGAGAAGCATTATCAGATCCCTGGTCTTTACCAAAAACTCATCAATGGCTGCCCGCCCAAAAATATAAGACCCAAAGAGACTGACCTAATAGCCTTGTTGGAGGCGGGCCAGATTGATTATCTATTTATATACCGCTCTGTATGTGAGCAGTATAAGATGCCCCCTGTATTGCTCCCAATAGAGATTAACCTCAAATCCGCCTGTTACGCGCCATATTACAGAGAGGCAAAGATAAAGGTCAGCGGCAAGAAACCTAGTAAATTCATAGTAACGACCGGCAAGCCCATGGTTTATGGGAGAACAAGTCCCAAGGGCGCACCTAATCGAGACGTGGCCACCCGATTCGTCGCATTTGCGGTGGGACCGGAGGGGCAGGAAATTA
>DAOVUP010000263.1 GCA_030632525.1 Desulfobacteraceae bacterium
ATTGGCATGGAGTTTGTTCTGATACCGGGTGGGACCTTCAAGATGGGCAGTCCCCAGGATGAACCGAATCGAGAGAGGAACGAGATAGAACATCAGGTAACAATCAGCAAACCTTTTTACATGCAGACAACGGAAGTGACGGTAAAACAGTGGCGGGCCGTAATGGGAAAGCGATTTTTTTTCAAGAAAAAAGGGACTGATGATATGCCGGTGGTAAAGGTCTCATGGCAGGACTGTATCGATTTTACTGAAAAATTAAAGGCCCTCAATGAGGGAGTCTATCGGCTGCCTACAGAGGCGGAATGGGAATACGCATGCAGGGCGGGGACTACCACAGCCTTTGCATGGGGGAGGACCATCGATTGCAAAGATGCCATGTATGGTAATAACACGTTGAAAATGGACGTCTGTGTGGATTATGTGGAATCTAAGGGTTTGCCGGCTGATAAGCCTGCCCTTGTTAAGAGCTACAAACCAAATGCATGGGGACTTTATGACATGGGAGGGAATATCTGGGAGTGGTGCCAGGATTGGTATGGGCCCTATGGGAAAGATGCAGTTGTAGACCCGAAAGGGCCCAGATCAGGGGATTACAGGGTTCGCAGGGGAGGAAGCTGGTACGGGACAGGGGCAAGATGCCGATGCGCCAACCGGAATCGAAGTAACCCCGCCAACAGGTATCAAACTACCGGTTTCAGGCTTGTCAGAGAGGCTGAATAACGCATACCGAGGAGGCAGTTCAATATATGGAATATTCGATAAGCCCGGATGGGGAGAGATTTGCTCTCCCTACCGAGGATGATAATATAAAGGAATACGACAGATTAAAGGAGCTGGTGGAGGCACGGCGTGAAGAGGGATTCGAGATAGTGGTGGTTATGGGCCTCGGATTTGTAGGAGCTGTTATGGCTGGTGTGGTGGCCGACTCTGTGGACAAAAAAACAGGGGAATCCAACAAGTTCGTCATCGGTATGCAGAGGCCGAGTCCACGCAGCTTTTGGAAGATCCCTCTTTTTAATCGAGGCATATCCCCGGTCAAGGCAGAGGATCCGGAAGTGGCCCCCCTGATAGAGCGATGCGTAATCGGGAAGAAGACCCTGACTGCCACATTCACCTACGATGCCCTCAAATTGGCAGATGTTTTGGTTCTGGATGTTCAGTGCGATTTTCTCAAGGAGGAATTGGGCAATCTCAGGAAAGGTTTTGCAGAAATTGGGGCATTGGAAGAGAGTTTCAAGATAATTGGAACAAAGATATCTCCTGATTGCATGGTCTTGATAGAAACCACTGTACCCCCGGGAACTACCGAGTATATAGCCTATCCCCTAATAAAAAAGGGTTTTAAGGCAAGGGGGATTGATGATGAACCGCTGTTAGCCCACAGCTTCGAGAGGGTAATGCCGGGGAAGGAGTATGTGAGATCGATCAGGGATTTCTGGCGCGTATGCAGCGGGATAGACCAGAAAAGCAGGGAAAGGGTTACCCGGTTCTTGTCAGATGTCCTCAACGTGGATGAATATCCCCTGACAGTGCTTGACAGGCCGATTGAGAGCGAGACCTGCAAGATCGTGGAAAACAGCTATAGGGCCACCATATTGGCCTTTCTCAATGAATGGAGCCTCTTTGCTGAGACCAACGGGGTTGACATTGTAAAGGTTATCAATGCCATCAAGGTCCGTCCTACGCATAGCAATATAATGTTCCCCGGACCTGGAATAGGCGGTTACTGCCTTCCCAAGGATGGTGGATTAGGCCTCTGGGCATACAAACATCTAATGGGGTTTGAGAATGACATATTCAAAATTACCCCTGAGGCGATCAACATAAATGACACAAGGGCCTTACATGCTGCGCAGCTGGTTCGTGACGCCCTGAGAAATATGGGACGTATTGTTGCTGCTTCGCAGATCACTTTATTAGGGGCCTCTTACCGGGAGGATGTTGGGGATACACGCTACAGCGGGTCAGAAATCATTGTTCGAAAATTGACTGAAATGGGGGCCGAGATCAAGGCCCATGATGTCTACGTGCAACACTGGTGGGAACTTGAAAAGCAGGATTCCTACCCGGCGGTGGGTGCGAGCTGGTCCCGGTTTTTCCGGAACCAGGAACACCTCTCTGAGTTTTCTATGACCTCAGATTTGGAAAAGGCATTGGAGGGATCAGATGCTGTTATCTTTGCTGTTCGTCACAAGCCCTACTTAGAACTGAATCCGAAAGAGGTGGTCAGGATGGCTGGCGGGCCTTTGGCGGTTGTGGACTGCTTTGGGATCTTGGATGACCGGCAGATCGAAGAGTATTTTGAGTTGGGTTGTGAGGTCAAGGGGATGGGACGTGGCCATATAAACAGGATAAAGGACAAAGTCCGTAAAAGAAAGGCGTAGTTTAGAGGTTGCAGGTTACGGGTTGCAGGTTACGGGTTGCGAGTTACGGGTTACAAGTTGCGGGTTGTCCCGCTGAAAAGCGGGATTGCGGGGTTTTTTCAATTATCAATCATCAATCCTGAAGGAGGGTGCCATGAAAAAATTTGGCTGTTTTTTGTTTGCCTGGGCTATATTGACCGGGGTTGTATGGGCAGATTCCATCAAGATTCCTATCGCCGCTCCATTTACTGGCCCATTGGCGTCATTTGGTGAAGGGATGAAGAACGGGGCTTTATTGAAGGCAGAAGAGATCAATGCTGCCGGCGGCATCAACGGTAAGACTGTGGAAATTGTCTTAGAGGACGAGCTTTGTGATCCCAAGGAGGCGGCCATGGTTGCCACCAAACTTGCCAATGACCCCAAGGTCTCGGTGGTGGTGGGGCACCTTTGCAGTTCTTCTACCCTTGCGGCTCTCCCCGTTTACAGGGGAGCAAAACTCCCTGCCATCTCTCCTGCTTCAACCAATGTCACTATCGGAAAGATGAGCCCTTATTATTTTCGAAATGTCTACAGAGATGACTTTCAGGGCCTCTTTTTGGCAAAATATGTCAAGGCCATCACGGGCTACAAAAAGGTTGCCATATTTTATGAGGTAAATGACTACTCAATGGGTTTGATGTTGGCCTTTATGAAAGAGGC
>DAOVUP010000210.1 GCA_030632525.1 Desulfobacteraceae bacterium
ATATTAGCCAGCACAAAGATGCTGAAGATCAATGTGAGCGATCTTATTTCGTAAATTTTTACCGAACACTGAGACACCTCAACCTTTGATGGTCTCGTAAAAAGTCTCCAAGACCGTCACTCCAGGGAACGCGGGAGTCCAGTCCCGCTGCCGGCTGACGAGGTCTATAAATAGATTAGCAGATAGTTCAGTCCCGTTTGATGCGGAATTGACTTGAAAAAAAACCTCCCTGTTTATATACCTCAGGTTCACGCCGTCTGTGTCTGTCTGCGTGCGTCAGTGGTAAAATTTTTTATGAGGAGCAAGCGATTATGAAATCAACACCCTATAACCTGATCATGTCGGCCCTATACAAAGGGATGAAGGGGGACCGGCCGCCGGTGGGAAACCCCACATCCATTGCGTGCCACGGATTGATGGATGCCTGCGGAGTATCTTTTCCAGAGGCCCATCTGAATCCCCAGGCCATGGCTGATCTGGCCCTGGCAGGCCATGAAATCCTTGGTTTTGATACGGTGATGCCGGAGTACAGTGTGGATCAGGAGGCGGCGGCACTCGGGGCCGAGGTGGACTGGGGAGACAGGAACACGATGCCTGACACCAAATATTTCCCCCATGAGGACTTTTCTGATGTAGAGGTCTCCGAGGATTTTTTAGAAAGGCCTTCCATGCGTGTTGTTCTTGACGCCCTTTCCATACTGCGTCGTCATGTGGGCGGGAAGGCAGCTATTATTGGCAAGGTCATGGGTCCGTGGACCCTTTCGTATCATATGGCTGGGACCCAAAATTTCCTGCTTCAGATAGGGATGGAGGAAAAGGATAATATAAGAACGATGCTGCGCCAGTTAATGCCTGCTACCATTGCCTCTGCCAAGGCCCAGTTCCAGGCCGGTGCAGATATTGTGGTCCTTGCTGACCATGCCACCGGCAACCTGGTTGGTCCCTATCATTATGAAGAATATCTCCTGCCAGTCCATAAGGAACTCACCGCCGCAATCGAAGGCCCTTTAATTCTCCATGTATGCGGAAACTGCACGGACAGGCTTGAGATGTTTGCGGATGCGGGGTTTGACGGATATCATTTCGAATGGCAGGTTGATGCAAAGGCTGCGGTTGAAAGAGTCGGGCATCGTATGTGTCTTGTGGGAAACGTTAACAACGCTGAGGTGCTTTACCAGGGTACTCCGGAGGATGTCTACAAACAGGCGCGTTATGCCATTGACGCCGGGGTAGACATAATAGGGCCTGAATGTGCCATACCCCTATCCACGCCAATGGAAAATATCAAGGCGATTGTTTCAGCCGTGCATGAAGGGTATTAGTGAGAAGCGAGATGTTTTAGTTTGTTCTTGAAGGCACGGGAATTTGAATGCCTAAAGAACCTGAAGTTTCAAGTGCCTAAAGTTGGAAGTGACTAAAGTTAAGGAACTTCGTGACATTTTATAAAAATTGGTTTTCTCAATTACTCAACCGGTAAAACCGTTCTATGGTATCATTATCAGAGGTATTGGTTTACGCCGATTCATTAACAGGGAGGAAGCAAGTGATGAGCGATACACTTCAACAGATAAAAGATGCGGTAATAACCCGGAAGAGGACCGAGATTCAAGGACTGGTAACGAGGGCAATTGAAGAAGGGATTGAGCCTAAGTCGATCATTGATCATGGGCTCATTTCAGCTATGGACGTAATTGGAAAACAGTTCTCCGACAGTGATATCTTTGTGCCCGAAATGCTTGTCTCTGCATTAACCATGAAACTGGGATTGGACAGTGTGAAGCCTCTGCTGAAGAGTGAAGATAGTGAGCCGAAGGGTACCATCATCCTGGGCACGGTTAAGGGTGACATCCATGACATCGGAAAAAACATCGTGAAAATGATGTTAGAGGGGTCAGGATTTGAAGTGGTGGACCTGGGTGTAGATTTGACGGTTGAAAAGCTCGTAGAGCAAATTGACACCATTCGACCGGACATTTTGGGTTTGTCAGCCCTTCTGACAACGACTATGCCTGAAATGAAAAATACCATCCAAGAGCTTCAGGGAAAAGGGCTGAGGGAAAAGATAAAGATTATGGTTGGGGGCGCGCCGGTGAGTAACTCCTTTGCCGAGGAGATTGGTGCTGACGGTTACGGCGCTGATGCTGCCGAGGCGGTTGTGCTCGCTCGAAAGTTAATAGGAGTGTAGAGGAGGATAGATCATGCTGATAGTTGCTGAGAGGATAAACTCGTCCCGCAAGTCAATCGAAAGGGCGCTTGAGGCCGATGATGTGAATTTGGTTCAGGCTGAGGCCACTGCACAGGCTGAGGCAGGGGCTGATTATATAGATGTGAATGCCGGAACATTTATCGGTGATGAGTTGGACCGGCTTAAGTGGGCGGTAGAGGTAGTTCAGGAAGCCGTCGATCTGCCAATTTGTATTGACAGTCCCGATCCGGCAGTTATTGAAGCCGTGGTTCCCCTGGTCAAGAGATCTCCCATGATCAATTCCATCACCCTGGAACCCCTGAGATTGGAAGGTATCTTACCCTTAGTGGCCGAGCATGGGACCAAGGTCATCGGTCTTTGCCAGTCAGAGGACACCATGGCTGAGACTGCAGAAGAGAAGCTGCAATTAGCCAGTCAATTGGTTGAAAAGGTTACGAAGGCAGGCATACCTTTAGACGATCTGTATATCGATCCTCTTGTATACCCCCTTGCCACAAACCCCCAATCCGCGTTGGCCACAATGGACGCCATTGGACGGATCATGGAAGAATTCCCCGGCGTTCATACCATCTGCGGTCTGACGAATATATCTTACGGGCTGCCCAAGAGGAAACTCATCAACCGAACCTTCCTTGTAACAGCCATTAGCCGGGGCCTGGACTCTGCTATTTTAGATCCAACCGATAATCATCTCTTCGGGGCTCTCAAAGCCGCCCTCGCGCTAATTTCAAAAGATGAGTACTGTATTGACTATATTGGCGCGTTTCGGGAAGGCCGGTTAGAGTGAGAATGGGTGTTACATGATTTTCAGCGTTTCCTCGTAAGCTTCCTTCAGACCCTTTGCCAGCTCAGATGCTCCTTGTGCAGCGGCTGAACTCAGGTCTTCCTGCAATCCGTGGAACTTCTTTATCGCTAAAAGGAGAGGTTCCAGTTTCTGAAGATAGATTTCTCCCGCACCCCTTCCATGGCCTGCTGCTTCTGTGACTGTCTCGGCTGCTAGAAGTCCGCTCTTGAGCGCTGTGCCGATCCCCTCAAAGGTAATCGGTAAGATCAGACCGGCAGCATCTCCTACCAGAAGGGTGTTGCCCCGGGCAGGAGAAAAAGAACCTGAGATCAGCTCTTGGTGAAGCAAAGGGATTGCACAGCCATCTCTCCACAGGGGTTGGGCATTTATGCTGAACCCGTAATGAGCCAGGGTAAGACGTATATCTTCCCGTAGCTCTCTAATCCCGCTACCCTCAATGAGAAAAAAATCCCCCTTGTGGTTGATATCGAATCTGGGACGTGGAAGAGATTTGGGAAAGAACCAGTGGCAATAGTCCCTCTCTATGTCTAATGAGCCTTTATAACACTCTCTGATAGGCGATGAGTAGCGGACTTTCAACGTGGGAAAGAGGGATCTCCTCACAACAGAAGTGCCTCCATCTGCTCCGATTAGGAATCGTGTCCGGAATTCTTTTCGCCCCTCCTCATCTTCTATAATAAGGTTGCATCCCCGGTCGTCATGTGAAACAGCTGCGACTCTTGTCCTGTCCTTTATCTTCACCCCTTTCTTTGTTGCCTTTTCATTCATCCATAAATCCAGGTCTTTTCTCCATGCGATAGGGGTTCGGCTTTCTATGACTTTAGGGGGAACGCCAGGAACATACACCATGTGTCCTGATAAATGTTCGGGGTCAGTAAGCACCCTTGGCGGGAT
>DAOVUP010000152.1 GCA_030632525.1 Desulfobacteraceae bacterium
GGCCCTGTCATGGCCATAACGCCTCCCATGGCCTGTGCAATGAGATCAAAAGCGGGTCTTTCCCGATAGGGACCGGTGTGGCCAGAGCCGGAAATGCTTGTATAAACGATCTTGGGGTTGATTTCACTGAGAGTTTTGTATCCTAGACCGAGGCGATCCATTACTCCCGGGCGGAAGTTTTCTATCACAACATGGGCGGTCTTTGTCAGTTCCCTGACGATCTCGACCCCTTTGGGGTGTTTCAGGTTTATAGTCACACTTTTTTTGTTCCGGCTGATAGAGAGAAAGAACCCCCCGGCCTTGTGCTTGGTATCGTGGCTTGCAAAGGGCCCGATATTTCGTGTATTGTCTCCTTTACCCGGCTGCTCGATCTTTATTATCTCTGCCCCATAATCCCCGAGCATCATGGTAGCAAAAGGCCCGGCCAGCATTAAAGTAAAATCCAAAATGCGGATGTCTTCCAGTGATTGCGGAGGCAACTTATTCATGAAATGATATACTCTTTCGAAATAAACGATTCATTTTTCACCCCCGTCATCCCAAGGGAAGATGTCGAAACTCTACCTTTCACCTTCTCCGAGATTTAATTAAATTTAGGATTATTTTTGCATTATAATTCCCCTGTTAGGCATGTCAAGAAAATTCTCGCCCTGTCAGGTCGATCATTGCTATTTAATTGATTTTAAAGGTATTTTATGGGGTTGCCTGGGTTTAATATGGCCAAAAAACTATGCAGTGCGCTGTTTTTTCTTGACAGAATCCTATTATCGAATTAAAAGTGAAATTAAATTTTATAACCCTAAGAGGAAGCCTATATATGGATGATAATAAGGCCACAAGCACCCTGATTGAAGATGCTTACCAGAAGATCAAGCAGATGATCTTCCAGCAAAAAGTGATACCCGGTCAGAGACTGGTCTATAATGATCTCAGCAAAATACTCGATATGTCCCGAACGCCGATTATCAATGCGCTCAACCGGCTTGAACAGGAAGGGTTTCTGGTTTCGGAGGCCTTTCGGGGGTTCCAGGTAAAGCCGATTGATCTTCAAGAGGCCTGGGACTTATTTGGTATTAGAGAGGCCCTGGAGGCCTATGCGGTGGAGCAGACCATTGAGAAAAGCGAGCCTAAAGATATAAAGGAGCTGGAAGAAAAGCTCCGAAACCATGAGAACTATATGCCGGATCGCTACGATAGGAAAAAATTTCTGGTGGATGCTGAGTTTCATCTCCAAATCGCATCCATGACGCGGAATCGGTCGCTTGAGAAGATGTTGAGGATGAATCTTGAACATGTGAATCTCCGATTCCGGTTGGATAATTGTGATACCAGCAGGATGCCGGTAGCAGTTCAGGAGCACCGCGATTTGGTTAAAGCAATAAAGAAAAAGGATGTATTGAAAAGTGTTGAAATTGTGAAAATGCACGTACGAAGGGGAAGAGATACCTGTATCAATTGCCTTTCATACGAGGAAGATACGATTCATCTTTAGAAAACAGCAGTTTCTTAATTTGATTGTTGGGGGCACTATATGGGTTCAGACGACACACAAAAGGCCTTTGAAAAGTGGCAAGATACGACACTCAAGAAAGTGCTTGATAAATCAACGGAAAGAGAAAAGACTTTTGTTACCGAAAGCGGCATTCCTGTAAAAAGACTTTATACGCCTTTAGACCTTGAACATACAGATTATAATAAGGATCTGGGTTTTCCCGGGGAAGCGCCCTATACGAGGGGTGTCTATCCTACCATGTATCGCGGACGTCTCTGGACCATGAGAAATTACGCGGGTTTCGGGACGGCCGAGGATACGAACAGGCGATTTCGCTATCTCCTGGAGCAGGGTATGCCGGGGTTGTCGGTGGCCTTTGACCTACCAACTCAACTCGGATACGACTCGGGCGACCCAATGGCCGAGGGTGCTGTAGGGAGGGTCGGGGTTGCTGTAGACACATTGGCTGATATGGAAGTAATTTTTAAGGATATTCCATTGGATAAGGTCTCTACCTCCATGACAATCAATGCGCCGGCCACGGTCCTCCTCGCCATGTATATTGTGGTGGGAGAGAAGCAAGGCATCCCTCAAGAAAAACTGACGGGTACAACACAGAATGATATCCTGAAAGACTTCATTGCCCGAGGCACCTACATCTTCCCCCCCGAGCCGAGTATAAGGCTTTGCTTGGACATTATTGAGTATTGCTACAAACATGTTCCCAAATGGAATACACTCAGCATAACAGGTTATCATATAAGAGAAGCCGGCGCTAATGCGATACAGGAGCTGGCCTTTACTCTGGCAAATGCCATTACTTATATAGAAAAGGCCCGAGAGAGAGGACTCGATGTTGACGACTTTGCCCCCCGATTGTCATACAGCCTTGGATGTCATAGAGATCTTTTTGAGGAGGTGGCGAAATATCGTGCGGCCAGGAGATTGTTTGCAAAGATCATAAAGGAACGCTTTAAAGCCAAGAATCCGAAAAGTTCTCTCTTCAGGACCTACAGCGGATCGTGTGGGTCCACCCTTATCACCCAGCAACCGTTGAACAACATCGTTCGGGTGACCATGCACGCTCTTATGGGGATTCTCGGGGGGCATCAGGCCATTCATACCTCCTGCTGGGATGAGGGGTATGCAATACCAACCGAGGATTCTGCGAGGATTTCCCTGAGGACCCAGCAGATCCTCGCCTATGAAAATGGTCTCACAAAGACCATCGACCCGTTGGCCGGTTCATATTATGTAGAATCTCTGACCGATGAAATCGAGAAGAGGGCATCCGAGTATCTTGAGAAAATAGACCGGATGGGGGGGATGCTCAAGGCCATAGAAAACGGATTTGTATTCCAGGAGATCCAGGAATCCAGTGTTCAATTTCAGAGAGAAGTGGATAGCGGTGAAAAGGTTATTGTGGGTCTGAATAAATTTACCATTCCGGAAGAAGAGGACTTTGAGGAACAGGATATTTTTGAAGCAGACCCAGGAGTTGAGACGTTACAGAAAGAAAAACTCACCAAGGTCAAGGCTGAGAGGAACGGAGAAGATGTTAAATTAGCCCTGAGCAAGTTAGAAAAGGCAATCGACAGTACAGAGAACCTCATGCCGTGCATTATTGAGGCGGTGAAACATTATGTCAGTCTTGGGGAGATCTGTCAGGTGATGCGAGACAAGTGGGGGGAGTTTAAGCCCACTACATATATCTAGTTTCCATCCATAAATGGCCCTTTTCCGCAATCTCGGCGTCAAACTGCGGGGTTCCTTGTGCGACGTACTAAAGTACGTCTCCGCACAACCCCTTGTCTTCCTTGACCTTGCGAAAAATTGCGCATTTATGAATTGGAAACTCATAGTGCCCACAGTGGAATTAATGGATGGGCGCTATCTAACTTCGAAACCCGGAAACTGCAATGCAAAAACGAAAAATACGAGTATTAATTGCAAAGGCTGGACTTGACGGCCATGATCGCGGCGCCAAAATTGTTGCCAGGACATTGAAGGATGCGGGCATGGAAGTCATATACACAGGTCTCAGGCAATCTGTGGACCAGGTCGTTAGCGCGGCTGTTCAGGAAGATGTGGATGTTGTCGGTCTTAGTTTCCTTTCAGGGGATCATCTGGTCTTGCTACCGAAAATCGTTCAGAGACTGAAAGAACAGGGGAAAGAGGATGTTGCTATTCTGGCCGGTGGCATAATTTTAAAACGCCACATACCAGAGCTTGAAGAGCTTGGGGTGAAAAAGGTGTTTTTGCCTGGGACGCCTCCGGAGGAAATCGTCAGGTACATCGAGGAGAATGCCTCCCGGTCGTGAGGTGTTTACTGAATCTTGAAGCCATGAACCATTGCAGTGGGTTGTTCATTTTTCGACCAAAAACAAAATGGAGATCAATCTATGTATTCTTTGCCATTTTCCTCAGAGGAATACGCGGAAAGACTTGAAAAGGTCAGACAGCGGATGTCGGAGGAGGGGTTAGACACCATTATCCTTACCAGGGCACAGAACATCTACTGGGTGGGCGGATACCGGGCCGCAGTCATGAACTGGACCCTCCCACTCTTGGCCCTGGTTATTCCGCAAGAAGGTGAGATGCGTTTCCTGACGAGGGTTATTGAAAGTGCTACTGCCGACACCCAGTTAGCTCCAAACCCGAGGAAGTACAAGGATCATGAGAAGCCTTATGATATCTTAGCCGATCTTGTCAAGGAATGCGGGGCCGAAACAGGCACTGTCGGTGTGGAAGAGGCCTTCATGACCGTCTTGCAGCTAAATCTGATGAAACAGGCGCTTCCCAATGCCAAATTCAAGGATGCCAGCTGGCTTGTGGAGAATATAAGAATTACCCTATCGGAGCAGGAGGTTGCCTATTTCAGAAGGGCAGCCGAGGTCACGAATATCGGATTTTCCCGGGGCCTGGAGCTGATAAAGGCAGAGGCTTACCCCTATGAAATGATCGGGGAGATGCAAAACGCCATGTATCAGGCAGGACAATCCGATGTCGAGGTCCCCAAGATGTGGATCTGGTCAGGTCCGGAAGGTGGCCTGATGCATGACACCGCGGTCAACCGCAGGATAAATAAGGGAGACCTTGCAACCATTGAAGTTTGGGGGACAGACTGTCAATACTTAGTGGGTTCTCAAGGGACCGTTTTTCTCGGTGACACGCCTGATGCGGAAGTCTTGGATGAGCAAAAACTCGTGTCTGAGATGTATCTCGCGGCAAAAGAGGCGCTCAAACCAGGGGCTATTTCCGGAGATACATATAGGGCCGCCAATAAGGTCTATCGTTCCGTGAAGGGTGAAGATTACTGGCGAAGAGTAGGGGCAAATATGGGTTTGACGTTTGGCCCTGTGGATATGGGGATGACGGGAAATCACATTATTGAGCCCTGGACCCCGTTTATCCTTCAGATTGTAGAGGTGAAGCCGGCCCTGGTAACGTGCTGCAGTACCCTTATTGTTACTGAGTCCGGTTGCGAGGAACTCACCCCGCCTCTGCTTGATCTAAAATGCATAACTTGAGGGTTTGAATACCACAAACCCACGATTTGCATAGATTTCACAATTTTGGAAAGGTAAAAAAGAAAGCAAAAATAAGCAAATTAGTTATATCATAACTAAGAAGGATGTATAAAA
>DAOVUP010000174.1 GCA_030632525.1 Desulfobacteraceae bacterium
TATCAAAGAAGATTTCGGCCCCTCTTAATCTATTTGCCTCGGCATTTATGTATCCATGGTCCAAATATATATCAGCGCCCATGGCGACCAGGGCCTTGAGATGCAGGTTGATCGGCCGTGCCCCTATGGCACAGCCACCTGGGAGGGATATCTTGGCCTTGCCGTAACGAGCTAAGAGCGGGCCTAAGAGAAGGATCGACGCCCTCATGGTCTTTACCAGTTCATAGGAGGCTTCAAAGCTTGTCAGGTTATCGGAATTGATTTCAAGAATGTCGTTGTCTTCCCGGAAAATCGTTCCTAACTTTGACATTATGCTCTTTATGGTATTAATATCCCTGAGTTGAGGGATTCTTTTCAGGCGATGCCAGCCTCCTGTCAGCAGGGAGGCAGCTATTGCGGGGAGGGCTGCATTCTTGGCTCCGCTGATCTTAACAGTGCCTTTTAAGGGTCTGCCACCTTCAATAATTATTTTGTCCATGAAATTTCAACTTTGATGACTTTTTACGAGACCGTCATGGCTTGAACCTGATGAACTGCTTGGCCTTAAAGGGACCTCCGGAGACGGGCTCGGCTAAAGAGTGTTTCTCCATGACCGAGGTCACCTTTAATTCGCCTATATTTGCCCCAAACAGATAAATAGCTCTCCCGCTTCCAGAGCGAATCGATTTCCCCTCGGTAAAAACCTCAAAACGATTGCCCTGTTGAAGCCCCACGTCTTTTCCGGCATTGATCATAATTGTTTTGTTTTCCACTGCCGAAATTCTACCTGTCCAGTGCTTCGCATAGAGCCCCTGTTCTACTATCGGGGCCTGCTCCTCTATGAGCTCGGGGAAAGTCTCCGTTGAGATCTCTTTAATATATGCTTCCTCATCCTGTTCTTCTGCGTCTTCTAAGGAAATAGAAAACTCTTCTGTTTCGAGATTTGTCACCAAAAGGGTCTTGCTCGCTATATCTACTACATTTACCGCTATCGAGACTCCATAGATCTTGCGCCAATCATCAAAGGGCCACCAGCCGGTATTTTGCGTGCTGATCTCCACCGGGTTCAGGACTGCAATTATGAGATCGTTCATGCCCAGGCCCTCTGCAAAATCAATAAGGCTTGAATTGGTCACAACTCCGAACTGGGGAGATTCCATGGATGAAGATGAAAAAATGCCATCAGGAGGTTCGTGGAGCAAAAGATGGGATGATTTTTTCAATAGATCATAGAATTGGTGGCTTAACTGTGCGGTCAGGTCAGGCCCAAGCCCTGCCTGGTCGATAAGAGGGAAGACCATTACGTGTCTTTTGAGATAAGGCTGTCCCGGCAGGATCTTCCTGGCCCAAGACGCAGGTAAGACCTTCCTTGTCAAAGATTCTGTTGTGCTGCAGCCTGAGGTAACGACAAAAATGGGCAGCAATATTAGAAAAACCAATTCTGATAAACGTTTTACATTCACTTCATTTCTCCTAAAAAACAATATCAAAAGAGTTAAACTCTCCTTGCCAGTCTTCCCGGTTTTGATGGACCCTGATTACATTTGCTGCGGCGGGACCCTTATGACACCAGGAAACAAGTTTTTCGACCTGATCCTCGGGGCCTTCAATTAATGCCTCTACTGAGCCGTCAGGCAGGTTTTTTGCCCAGCCGAAAACCCTTAGGGAGACGGCCTCCCTGCGTGTGGATTCTCTAAACCATACACCTTGAACCCTGCCCTCGATAACGAGGCGCACTCTAACATTATTCACGATCATCCCCAAATAATTTTAAGAGTTCATCCTCATTAAGGATGGTGACCCCTAAATCCCTGGCCTTCCGGAGGTTGGAACCCGGAGACTCGCCTGCTATCAGATAGTCAGTGTTGCGGCCCACAGAGGAGGCCATTCTGCCCCCGTTTCGGGTGATGACCTCTTTAGCCTCCGAGCGCTTCATGGAAGAGAGCGTCCCAGTTATTACAAAGGTTTTGCCTGCCGCAGGTGAAGCAGGGGGCGGGGAAGGTGCCTCTAATTCAATACCGGTCTGTATGAGTCGCTTGATATGATCCCGGTTAGGATGATCTTCAAAATAGGCGTTGATACTTTCAGCGATCTGAGGTCCTATCCCGTCGATGGCAATCAGCTCTTCCTCTGTTGCCTTCCCGAGCCGCTCTATATCTCCAAAATGTTCCGCTAATATGGCGGCAACGTACTCTCCCACGTGTCTGATCCCGAGGGCGTAAATGAATCTCGCCAATGTGGTCTTCTTGCTGTTTTCAATGGCCCTGAGAAGGTTGGTGGCCGATCGCTCCTTTATTTTGTCTAAGGTAATTAAATTGTCAAGAGTCAGGCTGTATAGGTCCGCCGCCTCCTCTATTAGCCTTTTTTCTATCAACTGTGCAATGATTTTGTCCCCAAGACCGTCAATATTCATGGCGCCCTTTGAAACAAAGTGTTTGAAAGATCCCCTTACCTGGGCCGGGCAGTTGGGGTTGGGGCATCTTACTACGACTTCCCCCTCTTTTTTCGAAACATCTGAGCCGCAAACAGGGCATCTGTATGGCATTATAAATCTCTTCTCAATGCCGGTCCTCTTTGGCTTGATCGCCTTTACCACCTCTGGTATCACATCTCCGGCCCTCTGGACGATCACAAGGTCGCCCTCACGGATATCTTTTTTGTCGATCTCTTCCTGGTTATGGAGGGTTGCCCGTCTCACAATGACGCCACTCAGCTCAACCGGTTTCAGGTGGGCTACCGGTGTCAGGGCGCCGGTACGTCCAACCTGAACATCGATCCTGGTAATAGTGGTGGTTTCCTGGGTGGGTTTGAATTTATATGCCATGGACCATCTCGGGCTTCTCGATTTCTGACCGAGGCGGGTCTGCAGGTCCAGCCTGTTTACTTTGATCACGGCGCCGTCAATTTCAAAGAAAAACTGTGTCCTAATCTCCTCTAAATGCCGGCAGTAATCTATTACTTCAGTCGGGGTGTTGCATTTATGGATATAGGGTCTGTTAACGCGTAATCCCCATTGCTGGAGCAAGGTCATAAGCTCGTGATGGGTGTTGCAGGAGAGTTCGCTTGTCATCCCGATGCCGTAGCAAAACATGTTGAGCGGTCTCCTGGCAGTGATCTTTGGATCGAGCTGTCTTAGAGAACCGGCCGCCGCATTCCTGGGGTTGGCAAAGGGCGGAAGATCTCTTTCAACCCTTTCGTGATTCAGTATTTCAAAGGCCTCTAAATCCATATAGACCTCACCCCGCACCTCCAATAGGTCAGGAGGCGGCAAAGCGCCCTTTTTTTGTGTCAGGGTCAAGGGAATGGTCAGTATGGTCTTTATGTTTCGGGTTACGTTTTCCCCTGTAAAGCCATCCCCTCTTGTGGAAGCCACTACAAGGGCTCCATTTTCATAGACTAATTCCACTGCTAGGCCGTCGATCTTGGGCTCTACCGTATATTCAACAGGAGAATCGTTTCCCAAAAATCTCTTGATCCGTGTGTCAAAATCCCTGATATCCTGATCGCTAAAGCTGTTTCCCAGGCTAAGCATGGGAAGACGATGCTTTACCTCGGAAAAGGTCTCCTGGGGTCTTGCTCCAACCATCTGGGTAGGCGACTCAGGGGTTACCAGTTCAGGGTGCTGTTGTTCCAGATTAAGCAGTCGCTTGAAGAGCCTGTCATACTCTGCATCGGATATCTCCGGATCATCAAGGCTGTAATAGCGGTGGTTGTGATATCTGATCTCTTCTTGCAGTTTTTCTATTTCACTGACTTTGTCCATTCTGTCGGTTGGCCCTCTTAACGGCGTCTTCTTTTCTCTGTGTGCTCTGCCTGCCCCGTAGCTCCGGGAGATGGTACTGGGGTGAGAGATTTCAGCGCGTTAAGCTCCCTGAAAGGCGAAGCAGCAGCTCTCCTGCCAGGCGCGTGTTCTTTTTTAGCAGGGGATTCGAAAACCCGGGTCTCCATTTGAGATCAGACAGTTCATCTGAAACCACGAGCAACCCTGCCAGGGAAACAGAACGATAAGCTGCCACTGTCAAAAGGGCTGAAATTTCCATCTCCACGGCAAGAACTCCTTTTTCTTGGTATGCCTTCACCTTTTCCGGGGTTTCACGGTAGATTGCATCAATAGTCCAAATCTCTCCCTTTGTAAAGGTGAGGCCCTGTCCCTCCAGGGATATTTCCAACATCCGGTTGAGCCCTGAATCGGATCTTGGGGCTCCATTGGGAAGGGGATAATGTTGCGAAGTACCCTCTTCTGAGATGGCTCGATCAGGGATTACCAGGTTCCCTGTCTTAAGATCGGGCTGCAAAGATCCACACCATCCCAGGACTAGGATCCTTTTTGCCCCTAATGCAATCAGCTTCTCCAATCCAATAACAGCATGAGGGGCGCCCATAAAAGGTCCTGCTAATGAGATTGCCGGTCCGGGGCCCTTTTTGGTCCGGTACAGCTTGTAGAGGGGAGTGTCACTGAACGCCACTTCCTCTGCCTCGGCTTCCCGGACAAGGTGCTTGAGCTCTCGAGGGAGTATAACCATAAGTGCGTCGGGTCCTAATTGGGGGTCCCTTCTCCCCTTAACAGGGCGGATGATCCCTTCGCTTGGAGTTTCTTTTCGCATAAATGATGCCATACTCGCTAACCCGGGTAAACCTGAACCGAAAA
>DAOVUP010000284.1 GCA_030632525.1 Desulfobacteraceae bacterium
ATTTTAATCCTCGAAATATTTAATATATTCCTGTGGGTAAAAGCCTCACGCGCCTTGATCTTGAACGAAATTGAGCATTTTTCAAAGGTCTCGCAACCTATATTCAGTTCCTTCATAAACCACCGCCCTATTTATAGTCTCGCAATAACACTCTTATCTCGCGCAAAGGCGCAAAGAACGCCAAGACAAAATCAATAAATCAATATATTACCTTTGCGGGCTCTGCGAGAAATCTAATCTTTTACATGGTTGTCATTATTTAGCCATGAATTCCGTTACCCAGAAATCATGGAGGTTGCAAAAGCTGGTGGCATATAACTTGGATCCATGGCCGGGCGGAAGTTCATAGGTAGACACCGCCTCTTTATCAGAAGGATAGAAAGTCTTCGATCCGAGGACCGTGCCATCTGCCGACACTAAGGTGTGGCGAACAATATAGTGTTTTTCAGACATGGGGTGTTTGGTGGTGAGAGTCACTTTTTTCCCTTCTACCTTGACCTCAGGGGCATGCGACCCTACCTTCTTGGCCCACTTCCCGGGGTTCTCCTTTGTATATACGATACCTGAAGGGAGGCCTCCTGATGAAGCAAAGACAGTTGTGGAATTGGCTGCAACCAACCCGGCGGCCAGGAAAATCGACTTTTTCAGAAAATCTCTCCTGTCATTCATAATTACTCTCCCTTGTACTCCCCAGGTTTTCGTTTTCTTGCTGGGGTTTAAAATCGAGGATACTTACTCTTCCTTCTCAAACAGCTCTTTCTCCGCCCCGCAAATCGGACATGTCCAGTCATCCGGAAGATCATCAAATGAGGTCCCTGGCTCTACACCGTTATCCGGGTCGCCATCCTCAGGGTCGTACACATAACCGCATACCGAACATACATACTTATCCATAATTTTCTCCTCCTTAGTACCTGTTTGTTCAAATCACATTATGTTTGCGAAGGATTTTTCATATAGCATTGTGGATAGAATGACATTTTTTAACCCTTCGCGGCTTTGCGTCTTTGCGTGAGACCTTTTCTTTTCTTTCCGAGCCGCAGGCTTTACGATCCGGAGGCCGGTTTCACCGGGTTAGGTTCCAGCATCTAAAGTACACTGGGTAAAATCGATCTCTTTACCACACCCGGAACAGGTGTGTGCCTTGTTAAACTCATCTGAAAAAATCTCTTTCTCTTGTCCGCAATCTGGACATTTGCACATAAAGGCTTTCAAGTCTTTAAACTGTTCCCATCCGGGGCAGTGTTGGGGTGTAGTCATGATTTATTTCCTTTCGCCAGACTGGCATTTAAGAACTACTAATCTTCTTGCCGATTTCGCGGCCATAATCCTGGCCCATCTGTGTACCGCCGCCCAAAGAGACAGATTTGAGTCTTAGAGGCCCACTCACCATATCCATCTTCAGAATATGTTTCATGGTGTCAAAGATACGACCAGGCGCCTCTCCGCTCCATCCAAAAGCTCCGAATGAACCACCGACTTTTCCTTCAAGGTTGGCCTTTTCTGCCAGGAAGAGCATGGTTTTCATCCCCTGCATCATCTCGCCATGATATGTGGGGGACCCAAATAGATAACCGTCATATCCATTCAGCTCTGTCTCTTTTCTGATTCCCGTGACATTGGCAACGCTCGCCTCAGCACCTTCAAACCGAATCCCTTCCGCGATCACCTCAGCGATCTTCTTTGTTCCACCGGCCCTTGTACAATATACAATTAATACTTTTCCCATCATCAATCTCCCTCTGATTTATCCCTCATCTTCTTTCATTTTCCCTTTATGTTTGGTGCCGCAGAGGGGACACAAGACATCGATCTCCTTTTCATCCCCTATAAACTTTTCGCTCAGCGTTTCCGGACTCAAGTGGTTTACCGACCCACAGGCACAATTGGGACATTCGGCCCTTACACTGTACTTTTTATCTGACATAATTAACCTCCATTAAAAAATCGTACCCCGTTCACGGGTTCAGGGTTGCTTTCTTGCTAAACCTGATGGAATAGATGAGTTTCAGTGGATCTCTCAATCGAGTTATTCCGCCATTTTATGCATGAATCAACCTGCAGTGCCATAAATTTGCTTTTTCAACCCAAAGCTGAAACGAAAGTCCAGACTTGACGCATCAACGGTTGAGATTTGAATTGGACTTAGAACCTCTGAACCCAGAACCTTTGAACCTGTGAACGGTTACAAAAAATCAAAGTCTCGTATCCTGTCCTGTCTTGCCACAATCCGGGATGTAGCAGGCTACATCGACAAATTCACATTTTTTCTTACAGGAGGGACATTCCTCTGGTGGCATATCCGCCTTAAGGGCAAAGCCGCAATCCTTGCATTTCCATTCTCCCATAGCCTAATCTCCTTTCTGTTTCTTAACCCTTTTTTAGTGCCTAAATTTCAAAATCCCATCATGTTTGCGTAGGATTTTGGTTCCCCGCTTCTGGTTTTATGAATGCGGGATCACCGTTTTATAAGACCGGCTTATCGAATTTAGGTTGAGAAGATTGTTTTCAATTCCTCAATCCCTCAATTCCTAATCCCGCGGGACGCGGGACGCAATTCCGGTTTATCCGGGTTAGGACTCACTTATTTTAGCTTTTCCACAGACCGTGAAGGGAGCAGTATTCTCGAGCCGTGACCTGGTCGGCCTGGATTCTGAAAGTCGCTTCAG
>DAOVUP010000254.1 GCA_030632525.1 Desulfobacteraceae bacterium
AGATCGAGGGCTTCTTTGTAGTCCATCAACGGAATGTCAACGCAAAGCCATTGATCGGAAATTTGAAATTTGAAATTTGAAATTGGGAGGGGTCTATGACCGAGCATTTCATACACTTCTTTTACTGTTCACCGCAAATTTCCAATTTCCAATTTCTAATTTCAAGCCTCAGCCCACAAGACACGGTCTTCTCGCTGCCGCTGTTTCATCCATCCTTTTTACCTTGCACTTTTGCGGGGCGTTACGGATGAGATCAGGATCCTTCTCTGCCTCATCTGCCACTGTTTTGCATGCCTCAATAAAGAGATCTATCTCTTCTTTTGACTCTGTCTCGGTGGGCTCTATCATGATGGCCCCATCGACTATTAGAGGGAAATAGATGGTGGGGGGATGGAATCCAAAATCCATGAGCCGTTTTGCCATGTCTAAGGTTGTGACTTTTCCGGCCCTTTGAAACTTATCGGAAAAGACACATTCGTGCATGCAGGGCCTTTCATAGGGAAGGTGAAAAACCCCCGTTAGCTGTTTCCTGATATAGTTGGCGTTCAGGACAGCGAGCTGGCTGGCCTTTTTCAGGGCCTTTGGTCCCATTGCCCGGATATAACTATATGCCTTAATAATGACACCGAAATTTCCATAAAATGCGTGAAGCTTGCCTATGGAATCAGGGAAATCTTCAGAGAACGCGAAGTTCCCGTTTTCTTCAATTATGCGTGGGACCGGTAGAAAGGGCTTAAGATGTCTTCTCACACATACTGGACCGGAGCCGGGTCCACCTCCACCGTGGGGGGCCGAGAAAGTCTTGTGCAGATTGAGGTGCAGCACGTCAATACCGGTTTTGCCCATGTGAACCATACCCATTATGGCGTTCATATTTGCGCCGTCGCAGTAGACCTGCCCACCCTTGGAGTGAACTATTTCGGCGATTGCTTTTATATTTTCCTCAAACAGACCCAAGGTGTTGGGGTTGGTTATCATAATCCCGGCTGTGTCTTCGTCCATGACCTCATGGACGGCCTCGGAAGAGAGGAAACCCTTTTGATTCGATTTCACCGGTACAGGGCGATACCCGCAGAGGGCAGCGCTTGCCGGATTTGTGCCATGGGCTGTGTCAGGGATAATGATCTTTGAGCGGCCCATGTCCTTACTCTGCTGATAGGCATGGATGAGAAGCATTCCGGCCAACTCCCCCTGGGCTCCTGCCGCGGGTTGGAGAGTTACATCATCCATCCCGGTGATTTCAGCCAAGAAGCGCTCCATTTCAAACATCAGCCTGAGCGCCCCCTGTGTCAAACCGGGGGGCAGCATGGGATGCGCCCCTGCAAATCCTTTAAGGGCTGCATATTTTTCGTTGATCTTGGGATTATACTTCATGGTGCAGGAGCCCAAGGGGTACATCCCGGTATCAACGCAGAAATTCCACTGGGAGAGTCTTGTGTAGTGGCGTACCACATCTATTTCACTTAAATCCGGGAAATCCGGGCCATCACCCCTAAGTTCTTCGTCTATAGGAGTAGATTCAACGTCACGCCGGGGAAGAGAAAAGGCGCACCTCCCTTTCTTACCCTTTTTCCAGAGTAGCGGCTCGTTAAGAATAAGACCGGTTGTCCCCATTAACTCTGACATTATTTAACCTCTCGCATTCAACTGCGGATTGCGGGATAAAAACCATCACGCGTCACGTTTCACGCATCACGTTTAAAATATTCAATCATCAATCGACAATCATCAATCGACAATTTTTTCAACCAACTCATCCATCTCTTCTTTAGTCTTCATTTCCGTTACACACATCAGGTATCTGCCTGCTAATTCAGGGTAATAAGGAGTTAGGGGAAGGCCTGCCACGATTTTTTTCTCTAACAGGCCCTCATAAGTGGTCTCAAAGTCAGGCGGGAATTCAACAACGAATTCATTAAATGTGGGGCTTTTAAAACTGATTTTGAAACCTGCCTTTTCAAGGGCCTGTTTGAGGTACTCTGATTTGTCATGGTTGAGCTTCGCTAATTCGCGGATCCCAGTGCCTCCTAAAGAGGCCATATACATTGCGGCAGCAAGGGCGATTAGGCTGTTGTTTGTGCAGATATTGGAGGTTGCTTTTTCACGTCTGATGTGTTGCTCTCTCGTTGCAAGTGTCAGAACAAAGCCGTTTTTTCCGTCCTTGTCCGTTGATTTGCCAACCAGGCGGCCGGGCATGTTGCGCACGTATCTCATTTCGCTGGCAAACATTCCGAGTCCCGGTCCCCCGAACCATTTTGGTATACCGAGACTCTGGCCTTCTCCACAGACAATGTGCGCACCCTGACTGCCAGGATTTTTGAACAGGCCATAGGCGAGAGGCTCGGTAAAGGAGGAAACGAAAAGGCAATCTTTTTCCCTGCTCTTTTCGCCTACGGTTGCCAAGTCCTCAATGCATCCCAAGAAATTGGGTGATTGAACTGCAACTGCCGCAAGGTCATCGAGTCTATCCACCCGGGAAAGATCTGTCCTCCCATTTTCAAGATAGGGGAGTTCAACTACTTTTAGACCTGTAGGCTCAAGATAGGTTTGAACCACTCGCCTATAGTAGGGATGAATCAGGCTTGAAACCGCAACCTTCTTTCGGCGGGTAATCCGAATGGCCATGAGGAGCGCTTCGGCCAGGGCTGAAGCCCCGTCATAAAGCGACGCATTTGACACCTCCATGCCAAGCAGCCGGGCAGCAAGGGTCTGATATTCGTAAATTGCCTGGAGAGTCCCCTGACTCATTTCCGGCTGATAGGGGGTATAAGGTGTGGTAAATTCTGAACGGCCAAGCAGATGGGTTAATGATGCCGGTATAAAATGATCATACCTGCCTGCCCCGAGGAACATCTTGTATTCGGGAGGAGTTGCCACTGAGTTAGAAAGTGCATCCATCAGGTCATTCAATTCCCATTCGGTTAAGGCAGACGGGATATCAAGATCTCTTGCCCGGCGGCAGTCATCAGGTATTGTGGAGAAGAGGTCGTCAAGGGTATCCGCTCCCACCACTCGAAGCATTGAAACTATGTCTTCTTCGGTATGAGGAAGATAACGCATTTATGCCACTCCTTCTAACATTTTGAGATAGGTCTCCTTGTTCATGAGAATATTCAGTTCATCAGGATCACTCTGTTTGATCCGAATAATCCATCCATCCGAGTGCGGGCTTGCATTCACCAGCCCGGGTGCATCCTCAAGAGCCGTGTTTACTGCAAG
>DAOVUP010000291.1 GCA_030632525.1 Desulfobacteraceae bacterium
CTTAACATTCTCTGGAGACCAGAAGCCGGAGGCTAAGCGAGACCATGAAACCATGGCCAGGTAGAAATAGCCGGCTGGTTTATGCTGTGATTTGGCAATGATCTTTCTGAAGAGGTCTTCGGCATCATAAAATTGACGGTCATAAATGAGGTCTATCCCCCTTAAAATCTGTCCGTTTACCTTGATTGTTTTCAAGTCAGGCCCTGCTCTGTTTTCAGAACTTAAGAGGTCTTGCTCAGAGGCCACCAACAGGAGTGAAATAAAAACCAGTGAGAAGGAGAATAAGAACGAGCGTTTTTTGAGGGAGTATCGGTTTTTCACGAGACAACCTGTTTAGGGGCTATGTGTTGTTGGTTTGTGTGGGGATTACGATGTTTAGCGAGATAAACTACATGAGAGCTTGCGATTACGCAAGCTTAAAATGCCGATTTTTTTGGGTAAATTTAGGAAAAAATCATTGTAAACTCAAGATTGTGTGGATTTTTTCTTGTTAATGTGTTAAAATAAAATAATCAAATTTCTCATTCCTAATTATGTAAGTGGAGATTGTCGGGTTTTGCAATGGGTCTGTGTTTGAGGCAGCAGCCGGGAGATAGGAGTCAGAAAAACAAGTATCCCCGCTGAAGACGGGATCTTCGACAAGTATTCCCGCTTAAAAACGGGATCTTCTACCAGTAACCAGTATCAAATATAATGTGAAAGTCGGGAGAGTAACAAAATGAAGATATTCATTGTGGGAAGCACGGGTATGGTGGGGCGTGAATGTAAGGAAGTTCTTGAGCAGGACCACGAGATGATTTGCCCGGGCAAAGATGAAGTGGATGTTATTAGCTGGGATGTGGTTATAGAGAACCTTGCTGAGGTGGCTCCTGACGTGATCATCAATTGCGCTGGATTCACCGACATGAAGGCGTGTGAAACAGAGGATTTTGCGGTTAGAAAAATCAATGTGGAAGGTCCAAGAAATCTGGCACAGGCATCTGCGCGGTTTGGCTGTAAAATGGTTCATCTCTCCTGCGGGCATGTATTTGATGGTAAAAAGGGAATGCCCCAGCCCTATTTTGAAGACGATACCCCGAATCCACTCTCAGCCTATGGGAAAAGTAAATTGGAAAGCGAAATAGCGGTTAGGAGCAACTCTCCAAACTATATTATCATCCGTTCCATCTGCCTGTATGGCATAAACGGGAAAAACCTGGTTAAATCGATATTGGCTCAGGCTGTTCGTAAAAAGAAAGAGGTTTTGCGGATACCGGAGGATCAATTCGGGGCGCCCACGTGGAGCTATCGTTTGGCTTTGCAGATAAAGACACTTTTAGAAAAGGGTGGAAGAGGCACCTACCATTTAAGTGCCGGGGGTTATTGCAGCCGCTTTGAATTTGCCAAGTATCTTCTGGACAGATTAAACATCAAGACACCAGTTGAACCTTGCAAATTGAAGGACCTGGATGATCCCTTTGTTATGCCTGTAAATTGTCTATTGGAAAACAGACTTTCCAAGAAGCATGGGCTTAATGTCATGGTTGATTGGAAAGAGGACCTGGACAGGTTTCTTGACAAATTCGGCAAAGAGTTAATCAAGGAGGCCCGGCGTGCATGAAAGTATTGCTCACCCTCCTCGCTTTGGCATACGCAGTCTCCCCCTATGACCTTTTCCCCGATTTTTTTGTAGGCGTGGGATGGATTGACGACCTGATAGTCTTAGGTCTGCTCTGGTGGTATATCTATGTTTACAGAAAGAGGCGATACGGCTATGAAGGCCGTAATCCGAGGAGGGATCAGTTCTCGCAGGGGACGGGCTCAAGAGGAACCGCTGCAAACGATGCTTTTGAACCGAAAGACCCATACTCCGTGTTGGGTCTCCAAAAAGGCGCATCTTCCAAGGAGATAAAAGAGGCCTACCTGCGTCTTGCCCATCAATATCATCCTGATAAGGTGCTGCATCTTGGGGAGGAATTCAAGAATTTAGCTGAAGTACGCTTTAAAGAGATACAGGGTGCTTACCAGGAGTTGAAATCTAAGTAGTGTCCAAACGAAAACTAGGATTTTTTGTTCAGATCAAGGAAGGCGATAATTTTAACCGCAGGAATACATTAAGTATTTCGAGGATTAAAATTTGAGTCTGACGCAGATATGGGCGAAAAAGACAGTTTTCATTCAGGCACTAAATAGAACGGCCTAAGACACCCCCTTCATAAATAGCGGCCTTGGCGCTTCTCGGCTCTAAGCAGTCTCCTATCCGATGGATTTCATATCCCAATGACTTGATCTTATTATAAAGTCTGTTATCCGGTTTGGAACCGACTGCAGCCACAACTTTAGATGTCTCAATAAAAACCTGCGCGTCATCTTCGTCCGCAACAACTGCACCGTTGTCTTCCACTCTTATCAGCTTAGATCCTGTCCTGATCTCCACGTTGTTATCTTTAAGTCTTCTAATGAGGAGTTTTTTTGTGATGCTTTCAAGGGGGGCGCCGATTTTGGGAAGCATTTCAACTATGGTCGATTATTCACCACGAAGTAAACGAAGAGCACGAAGTAGCGCTTGGTTTAATAAATGTCAACCAGGATAAAATATTTGGTTGACAATGTGGCGAGAGGATGTTACCAAGTCGCCTGGTTTTTGGATTATAA
>DAOVUP010000093.1 GCA_030632525.1 Desulfobacteraceae bacterium
ATTTCGCTCTGGCACAAGATCCAGCACAACCCGAACCTTGGACTTTGGCCATTTGTGCAACCCCGTTCGTATCTTTCTTACGATACCTTTATTTACCTCAATACTGTCTCCAATTTCAGAGGCAAGACCGGCATCGAAAAAGTCGCAGACAACGCGCGGTTTTTCTCCTTCGACAATCGTAGTTTGGGGGGGAAAGGGACCATTGAGTTCAAAAATAACCTTAGCGACATCCTTGGCAACGACCTCTGGACGGATCGCCCTGATCTCCCTGGTAGCCCGGGCCGTAGCCTTTAGGGGGACAATGGAGTCGGTAAGAAGAGTGTGGTAGACCCATCCAAAACGGCCGTTATCCAACTTCACTGCGACCCACCCTCCCCTCTTACCGGTCACAGTTACAGGGTCTCCCATCTCAAGACGGAATTTTACCCTGGACGTCATGGAAGGCTCCTCCCTGACATTGCCCACATGAACCTTAACATAAAGCCTTTTGCCTGTCTCTGCACCTGCCTGGGGAGAAGCCTTGTCTACCTTCTGGGAAGATCCCTTTTCGACTTTTGCCGTTACATCTGGATCCTGCTCAATCACCTGTGCCCCGGCCTTTTTGTCTGCCGGCGGTTTTGGATCTATATCCTCCCGGGTGGAGATCGAATCTCCTTTTTCGACTTCCTTAACGGGCCGTTTCCCGGTTTCCGGGGGGAATAATACATTTTGCCGGTCGACAACACCAGCCGAACTGGCAAGCCGCGCGTCATTATCACTTTCTTCCAAAGGTGCAGTCGCTTGACTGCCAATCGCCTTTAACGGGAGTTTGGAATAGTCTTCGACCGGTGTTTCGTAGGCAACAGTATCAGATGAGGAGCCGGGAGCAACCTGAACAGACTCCCTCGCAGGCATGTGAACCTTGTACCGTTGGGCCGGTTTGCCACCTTCTTTTTGATCCAGCGAAATAATTGACTGAATCTGTTTATATGTTATTCCGCTTGTGAAGTATAAGACAGCCAACGTGGAACAAACAACTAACAAAACAAGCGCTGCATTCAACCAATAAACGGCCCTCCCGTGGGTGTTTGAAAGAGGACTGCAACACCTGAACAAGAACTGACGGGTTGAGCGGCGGCCTTGAAACCGCATCCCGGATATCCCATTGGTTAATAGTCCTTTCACGCTTGCGGGCAACGCAAAGATAGTCAAAAACATAACGGACTGGCCTTTATTAATAGGTCGTCAAACAGTTGAGTCCCGCTTGTCACAGGCTTCAGTTGGCAAACAAGTTGCACCTGCCGAGACCAAATCAACCCTTCAAGGATAAAGATCTATAATATTACTCTAACACGAGAAATAGGTAAAGCAATAACAAGAGCGCTTTGAAATATCCCGCTTATGGTTCTAAGAAACAAATCAAAAAGTGGGGGGATTCGAAATACACACGCAAAGCGTATTATTTCATACTTCGCCTAATAGAATCCAGATATACCCTGATTTGATTTTCTTGTTTACTTTTGATTTTTCAAATGTATTATTGGTCGCAAAACATGTACCTACTCTCCCCAAGCGAAACAACAGGAGACCAGTGGATGAAAAAGCTGAACTTTCCCGGCATGTTTGTCAGAAGACCGGCGCGCGCCGCATCTTTAAGGATTATTTTACCCGTGGGACTCACCTTCGTCCTGTTCCTCTTGAGCGTTTTCCTGATCTTTATCCCCTCAATGGAACACCGAATGATGGCGCAAAAAAGGGAGATGATCCACAAGCTGACAGACAGTGCCTGCAGCCTTTTAGGCCAATACGCGGCCCGGGCAGAAGATGGTGAACTCTCCCTTGAAGATGCCCAGACAAGGGCCATTGGCAGAATCAGCAAGTTACGTTATGGTCCTGAAGGAAAGGATTATTTCTGGATCAATGACATGCACCCCCGTATGATCATGCATCCCTACCGCCCTGATCTCGATGGAAAGGATCTCTCGAATTACGCCGATCCCAACGGGAAACATCTGTTTTTAGAATTTGTTAAAACAGTCCACGATCATGACGCCGGATACGTGAACTATATGTGGCAATGGAAAGACAACCCGGACCATATTGTCCCGAAGATCTCCTATGTAAAGGGGTTTGAACCATGGGGATGGATCATTGGAACCGGCATATATGTGGAGGATGTTAGAGCAGAGATTGCCTCTATTACACGGAGAATGATCCTGATCTTTTTTGGAATATTGGCCATTATCTTTTTGCTCTCCCTTTACGCCATCTGGCAAACTGTCAAAACAGAGCGCCAGCGCAAAGAGGCCGAAGACGGCCTCCTGAAGAGTGAGAAGATGTTCAGGACACTGGGTGAAGATGCCCCCTTCGGCATCTCAATGCTGGATTCCGATCGCCGTTTTGAGTATCTAAACCCGAAATTTACGGAGATCTTTGGTTATACCAAAGAGGATGTGCCTGATAAGGAAACCTGGTTTGAAAAGGCCTATCCTGATGAATCCTACAGAAAAAAGGTTATTGACGCCTGGCAGGGGGATCTGGTCGAACATGATTCTGAAGAGATCAAACCAAGAATATTTACGGTAAAATGTAAAGATGACCAGGATAAAATAATCCATTTCAGGGGCGTGGCCTTAGTAGATGGGAGACAACTACTCACCTATGAAGACATAACCGAAAAGGCTAAAATGGAGAAGACGCTAAAGGAAAATGAGAGGAAAATATATCAACCTTTATGAAAAATCCAAGAGGGCTGAAGCTCTTTACCGTTCCCTGCTCGACTCTTCTGCAGATGCCATGATTACCTACGACCTTGAGGGAAAGGCACAGTTCGTAAGCCCTGTATTCACAAATATTTTTGGATGGACCATGGAGGAGGTGGAAGGAGAACGTATCCCTTTTATGCCCGAATCTGAAAGAGAAAAAACCATGGCCATTATTCATGATCTCGTTGAATATGGAAAACCCTGCCAAGCTTTTAGAACAAAACGATCCACAAAGGATGGACGTCTGTTAGATGTCAGCATCAGCGCCTCCCGTTATGATGACCATAAAGGTAATCCCGCCGGCTTACTCGTTATCCTTCGGGATATTTCTGGCACAAAGAGGCTTGAAGCCCAGCTTCAACACGCCCAGAGAATGGAGTCCATAGGCACCCTGGCAGGAGGGGTTGCCCACGACTTCAACAACCTTCTCATGGCCATACAGGGGAATGCATCTTTGGTACTTCTGGACAAAGACTCTGATCATCCCGATTATAAAAGGATCAGGAATATCGAAACCCAGGTTCATAGAGGTGCCAGTCTTACTAAACAGCTGTTAGGATTTGCGAGGGGTGGAAAGTATGAGGTCACACCCACAAACCTCAACGAAATAATCAGGGCGAGCGCCAAGATGTTTGCACGCACAAAGAAAGAGATAACAATTAACTCAAAATATCAAAAAAATATCTGGATCGTAGAGGCGGATCAGGGGCAGATTGAGCAGGTGCTGTTAAATCTCTTTGTTAATGCATGGGAGGCGATGTCCGGAACAGGGGAGCTTTTTGTTGAAACGGAAAATCTTGTGCTCAACACAGATGATGTGAAATCCTTGGAGATTAAACCGGGACGATATATAAAGATATCCGTGTCTGACACAGGAATCGGTATGGATGCCAGCATCCGGGAAAGGATATTTGACCCGTTCTTCACCACCGGGAAGATGGGTAAGGGGACGGGGCTTGGACTTGCCTCCTCCTACGGAATCATCAGGAATCATGGCGGCATTATTCATGTTAAGAGTGAAAAAGGAAAAGGAAGCACATTTGACATCTATCTGCCTGTGGTTGAGTCAGAAGTTAGAAGTCAGGAATCAGAGGTCGGTGAGGGTATTAAATCAGGGACTGAGACCATCCTTATAGTTGATGATGAGGAAATAATCATTGATGTGAGCCCAGAGATGCTAAATGAGTTAGGCTATGAGGTCCTTACAGCGAGAAGCGGAGAAGAGGCATTGGAGCAATACAGAATAAATAGAGACAAAATTGATTTGGTTATTCTCGATATGATCATGCCGGACATGCGGGGAGGAGAAACCTATGACAGGCTTAAGCAGATCGACCCAGAAATAACGGTGCTTCTATCGAGCGGCTACAGCATAGACGGCCAGGCAACAGAGATATTGAAACGCGGCTGCAATGGATTCATACAGAAACCTTTTAACATCGAAATCTTGTCAAGAAAGATAAGGGAAGTTCTTAACAATCATCATGATGTGAGTGATCTAAAGTGAGTAAAATTAAAAGCTGCAATCCACGCCATTAAACCTCTAAATCCCGCTGATCGCGAAACATCTGAACGCCTGCAACGGAGCTTACTGCATGCTTGCCGACCTGGAAGGCCAGATTGAAAGAATAACTTACACTAATGAGGAAAACGGTTTTACCATCGCCAAGTTGAAGGTCTATGGCCGGCCCGATCTGGTAACCGTAGTGGGAAACCTCATGGCCCCCACTCCAGGTGAAATCCTCAAACTGAAGGGTGAATGGACCAATCATCCCAAGTATGGAGAACAGTTTAAGATAGTCCAATACAAGACAACGGTGCCGGCCTCGGTCTACGGCATACAGAAGTACTTAGGTTCCGGTCTTATCAAGGGGATCGGGCCTGTTATGGCAAAACGGATCGTAAAAAAATTCGGCGAGCAGACACTGGATATTATCGAAGATGAGATTGATAAACTGGAGCATGTAGCAGGTATTGGCAGAAAGCGAATCAGGATGATCAGGAAGACATGGGAGGATCAAAAGGAGATCCGTGAAGTCATGCTTTTCCTGCAGGGCCACGGTGTCAGTTCAGGCTATGCCACCAAGATATTCAAACAATACGGCAACCGGTCCATCCAGGTAGTCAAAAAGAATCCCTACCGCTTAGCAACAGATATCTTTGGCATAGGTTTTGTCACTGCAGACCATATTGCCACAAAATTAGGATTTGACAAGAATTCCCAATTAAGGGCTGAGGCCGGGATACTCTATGTGCTTCACCAGCTTGCTGACGAAGGGAATGTTTACTATCCCTATGAACCGCTCATAGATAAATGCAAGGAAATCCTCGGGGTGGAAGAGGGAATAATCGTCAAGGCCGTTGACACTATCGTGAATGAGAGAAAGATCGTTATCGAGAAGATAGACGAACCGACCGGGGAACTCAAAGAAACCAAGAGGGTATATCTCGCCAAATTTTACGTCACCGAGACCGGAATCGCCAGGCGGATAAAGACTCTGATAGAGACCCCCAAATCAATAAGGAGCTTTGATTCGAACAAGGCGGCCTCGTGGGTACAGGAGCAGCTCTCCATTGACTTGGCTGAAAACCAGGTGCAGGCGCTTAAGAGCGCTGCGGAAAATAAGATACTGGTCATCACCGGAGGCCCCGGCACCGGGAAAACCACGATTATCAACGCCCTGTTGAAAATCTTTTCAGGGTTAAAGGTCAGGATCATGTTAGCAGCCCCCACGGGCCGGGCTGCAAAACGAATGTCTGAGGCGACCGGTTATGAGGCCAAAACGATTCATAGACTGTTAGAGTACAGTATTCGGAAGGGAGGTTTTAAGAAAGATGATGAACAGCCTCTCGAATGCGACCTCATAATAGTTGATGAGGCCTCCATGATCGACACGATCCTGATGTACCACCTCTTAAAGGCCATCCCTCTTAAAGCGACTTTTATCCTTGTGGGTGATGTAAATCAACTCCCCTCTGTTGGGGCCGGTAATGTACTAAAAGATATTATTGCGTCAGATATAATACCGGTTGTCAGGTTGAATGAGATTTTTCGTCAGGCCAAAGAGAGTCAGATTATAGTAAACGCCCACAAAATCAACAACGGCATACTGCCGTCCTTTACTTCTTCAGGCCCAGGGGATGATTTCTATTTCATAGAACAGGAAGACCCTGAAAACGTGTTACGAATCGTATTGGAGCTTGTCAGTGACCGGGTGCCTCAGCGCTTCGGATTTGACCCGTTCGACGACATACAGGTGCTCAGTCCGATGCATAAGGGTACAGTGGGGACCGGGAACCTCAATATAGAGCTTCAAAGATGGCTGAATCTCCGTAAAGATGGAGTAACCCGTGGTAACCGGGCCTTCCGCACGGGAGACAAGGTGATGCAGATCAAAAACAACTATGACAAGGAGGTGTTTAACGGGGATATTGGGAGGATCGCCCGTGTCGACCCGGAACTGCGCGAAGTAGACATATCCTTTGACGGCAGAAACGTTCCTTATGATTTCACTGACCTGGACGAAATCATCCTGGCCTATGCAGTATCAGTACATAAATCCCAGGGTTCTGAATACCCGGCAGTTATTATCCCTATCCTCACCCAACCCTGTATTCTCCTCCAGCGTAATGTGATCTACACCGCAGTTACCAGAGGAAGAAAGCTTGTGATTGTGGTTGGCACCCGGAAGGCATTAGCAATCGGGGTAAAAAATGACAAGCCCCGGAAACGATATACTTTCTTGGAGCAGAGGCTGAGGGAAAGTTGAGCCGTTGAGTTGGGGCTTTTTTTCAGAATATGGTTCCGGA
>DAOVUP010000212.1 GCA_030632525.1 Desulfobacteraceae bacterium
AATCCCCATAAAATTCTCCATCATCTTAGCAGTGGCCCCCCAGATTAGGTCTTTCCCATATTCATATGCGGGTGTCTCGTATATCACTCCTTCATATTCCACAGAATATCGTCTCTTTTCAGAATTGGCACGATGAAAAAGGCTCAGCGGCGCCTTGACTACCTTTTCTACCTCCGCCCTGTTGATAACAAGATCATTTAGATCAGAAATACAACCGACAAACGGATGAACAACATAGTTGGATGCCATCGTCAAAACATCATCAATCCTGCCTAAAATCTCAATATGTTCCCTCGAAAGGCCGATCTCCTCATAGGTTTCCCGCAAAACCGTCTCTTCGATGGACGTATCCCCCTTGTCAACAGCGCCACCGGGAAAAGATATCTGGCTCTTATGATGTTCTACCCTGTCGGTCCTCCTGGTGAAAAGGACCTTCCAGATCTCTCCCTCTACCAAAAGCGGCAGCAGAACGCCGGCATGCCTATAGCCGGGCTGCTGCCCATCCTTAATGACCTTTGGATCTCTGGCACCCAGCATCTCCTTAATGATCATTGACAGAAATTTCTGATAGGACATAGCGACTTTCAACAGAACCTATCTGATTCCATAAGTCTCAAGGTACTTGTCAAATTGTGCCTTGATCTTCGCATCAATCGGAGTTCGTTTCGCTTGAATCATGACAGGAATCTCCTCCTTATAGATATATTCAACCACCTCCCTGATGCTGGCGACAGAGAAGACTGGGACTCCGCTCTTAGACACGAAATCCTGAATAGCATTTTCTCCCTTTTGACCCAATATCACCTTGTCGTCCCGGTCATAAACAGCGGTTGTCTGTTCTCTGTCCAGCCCTATTCCAATTCCTACTACACGGAATGTCATTCCCCGGAATCGGGCCTCGGATTCAATCTTCTCCAAGAGATCGAATTTAGTCCTCATGGAGGTTGCCACATCATCTACAATAAATATCCGGCAACCATCACAGAGGGAACTGTTGACGAAAATGCTCTTTGACACGCTCCCTTCACCATGGGTCTTGGCCTCTTTTCTATCATAGTCAAAGGTCATATCAACCTGGTGCTCCTGCCACAGAGCAATGGCAGTTGCGAGGGCAATGGCGCTCCCTTTATAAGAAGGGCCTAAAATGACGTCTGCGTCTTTGACTAACCCCTCTGACATCATCATACCGGCAAAAAAAGATCCCAGCTCGATGCTCAAACGGCCAGTCCTGAACATGGCCATATTTACAAAATACGGGGTAGGCCGACCATCTTTCAGGACAAGACCCCTATCAAAAAATATAGCTCCAGTCTCGGCCAAGATCTCAGCGAGTCTTTTTGTGTAATTTTTCATTTTATAACAATAAACAAGGTTAGCGTATCAATCAACACATTTATCAGCAGTTATGATTTCGGAAAGGACTTCCCATTCATTAACATCCAAATATCCGCAACCCGATTTTCTTAACTGACTAATCCCATGAACCAGGCCAGATTCAACCGATCTAACGAGTGTCCATCCAGAAATGAGATAGCTTTTGCAAGATCAAGGAAGACGAAGATTTTAACCACAGGAATACATTGGAGTATTTCGAGGATTAAAATTTGAGTCTGACGCTGAGATTGCGGAAAATAGCCATTTATGGATCGACACTAACGAGATCTTGCGCCCTGTGCCCCTCGGGATCCACGCATTAATCTCAGGGTCTTTTCCAGCCCACGCCGGGCCCTTACAAGTCCGGGGTTGATCTGTAATGCCCTGGAAAAATGTCTGCTTGCGCGCTCGATGTCGCCCTGCCGTTCCAGAATAAACCCCAATTTGGTATGTGCATCGGCATAGCCGGGGTTTATGCGCAACGTCTCAAAGAGATGTCTTTTTGCCTCCCTGATGAGCCCCCGTTGTTCTAGAGCGATTGCCAAGTTGTAATGTACCGTTGCATTATCTGGGTTGATCTCCAGTGCCTTAGACCAGTGCTTGACAGCCTCCGTGACTTTTCCCTGGCTTGCATAAACATTTCCCAAGCCATTATGAGCCCCTGCAAAGCCTGGTTGGATCCTTAAGGCTTCGGAGAAATGGCGGATGGCCTCTTCGAATTCTCCCTTATTAGCCAGGGCAACCCCCAGGTTGTTGTGGACCTGAGCAGAAAAAGGTCTAATAAGCAGCGCCGCAGAAAGATGATCGATGGCCTCTTCGACCCTTCCCTGGCGCAGAAGAACAGCTCCCAAATTGGTACGTGCCAAGGCAAAGCCCGGTTTGATCCGTAGGGCCTCCAGCAAGTACCTGACACCCAGCTCAAGTCTGCCCTGATCGTTTAGGGCAAATCCCAAATTATTGTGTCCCCTATGGTTTTTTGGGTTTTTGCTTATAACGTCCGTCCACAATGTTATGGGGTCTTGCCAAACCCTGTTTCTCACATATGTAGTCACTCCAAGGCATATGATAATAGAGATTGAAATAGCAACAGCCCATGATCGTCTCGCTCTTAAGAGATCGAATACCAGATAAATAACTACAAGAGCAAAGCCAAACATCGGAAGATAAAGCCTGTGTTCAAACAACGCATCGCTTATGGGGATAATGCTGGACTCCACAGAGAGAGTAATGAAAAACCAAAAGATACCAAAGCTTATGACCGGCCGTTTCTTTACATTCCATATTCCAAGACCGATGATAGCGATCAGGAAAAGAAAGGCGGCTGGAGTGTAGCCATCAAAGAATCCTGCTTTAAAGGGGTACATGTAATCGAGATTCTGACCGATTGGTATAAATAAGAGGCGTATATATATGGCTACGACATTAAACTGGGTGCAGAGATAACTCCAGCGGCTAACTGCCCCAGTCTCCTTCATAAGGCCTGAAACATCTTCTAACAGACTCCCAAATTGGAGATCACCCCGGAAGAAACCTGACACATATAAGAAAAAAACCCCCAAAAGCAAAAAAACTGATCCAAACCAGACTATTTTTTTCTTCCACCCCTGCCAGGTCCTATCAAAAAGGAGATACTCGGAAAGGATAATCACACCAGGTAGACTCGCGGCGTTCTCTTTACTCAAAAAGGCTAACATCCCGCAAAGAAAAGAAATCGTGAAATAAGCCAGGGTCTTAGGAGCGGAAGCCATACCTTTTCCGCCACTATAAAGCGCCCTCGCCCTTATGTAAAGAAGTACTGAAGCCAGATAGAACATTGCCGCCATAGAGGTGTATCTCTGGACAGTGTATGTGACTGCCTGTGTTTGAATCGGGTGCGCTACGAAAATCAATGCGGCAAATAGGGACATTAATGGTATTAATGATTGAGAAGCGGCCTTTTTTTCGTTCTTGGTCGGTCGTCGGGTCCTCGATGTTCCCTGTTTTGGATTAGCCCTGGACGTTGATGCAGCTATAGGTGCGAACTGCTGCCTGGAAGACGAATAAAGATGCTTGAAAACGTTAAACGAAAGGAAATAGACAAGAAAACCGTTTATGACATGGACCAGAACATTAACTAAGTGGTAGCCAAACAAATCCAACTGGCCAAACTTATAATTTAAAGCAAAGGTTGCGTCAACAATCGGCCTGCGGGAAAGTAGTACACTGGGTGAGAGATAGTTTTTCAAATCCCTGATCTGGACTTTATTTTTAATCTGCGTTGACCCATCAAAAGCAAGAGGGACCCTGTATATATTGCTGTAGATAACCACAGCAAAGAGTGCAATAAGAAAGCATGCAAACCAAGGGCTTGAGATGCGACTCGTGGCTGTATTAGACCCCATGCTATAATTACCTAGTCGTCTTAATGGCAAAATGCCTGTTTTTTATTTTCCAAAAACGTTTTGGTACGGAACAAGTTGATCGCTAATCGCAAGATGCAGGCAAGGCTC
>DAOVUP010000137.1 GCA_030632525.1 Desulfobacteraceae bacterium
AATCGCCGGCTTCCAGTTCCTGTATGGGGATCTGGAAATCTTCTTCAGGGGGGAGGACCAAGTTATTGACCCCAACGACCAATCGATCTCCGTTTTCCACTTCTCTGTGTTTTTCCAGGGCCGACTTCTTCAGCATATCTTGGATATACCCTTTCTGTATGGCTGCACTCATCCCGCCCAGATTTTCTATCTTGTTCCAGATTTTATAGGCTTCTTCCTCTACCTTGTTGGTAAGGTATTCCACAAAGTAAGAACCGGCAAGGGGATCCACCACATCGGTTACTCCGGTCTCATCTGCGACGATGTGTTGGGTGTTCAAAGACATCCTCGCTGCCAATGGCGAGGGTTCTGCATGGGCATTGTCCAGGCACGCATTGTCTATGGCCGTGCAACCGGCGATGGCTCCGGCAAGTGTCTGTATAGCACATCGTGCGATATTATTGAGAGGCTGCTGATAGGTCATAGAACGACCCGACGTGTGAACAGCTATGAGCAGGTGACAGGATTTATCCTTTTTGGCCTTAAACTTCTCTTTAGCCATTTTTGCCCACATCCTTCGAAGCGCCCGGATTTTGGCTATATCCTCGAAGAAACGTGACCCGACGCTTACAAGTTCATAGGGATAAACAGCGACATCATCAAAATCAAGGCCCCGCTCATTTACCAACAAGCTGCAAAGCTCATTGAGCATCGCCATTTCCACAGCGAGCGCCTGTGCATTGTTGCCACCAGACTCCTGAAAGTGCTGGCTAAGGATACCCGACCGCATATGTATTTTATTTCGTATAATGTATTCTGAAGAATCGAGCCACAGCTTTAGATTGAGATCCAAAGGCTGAGCGTCGGTCTGGCCAAAGGTGTTGCAAAAGGGATATTCCGTGATACTGCCGTGCACTTCGTTCAGATTCACGCCACGCTTTTCGGCAAGGGCGACAATATAGCCCACTCGTATGGAAGACATCGCAGATGAACCTAACAGAGTTATAGATTGTCCGGTCAGAGGAATGCCATCCATGAGTTCCTCGAATTCGAGCAGTGAGGCCCCCGGCCACCCCAAGACGCCGACCTCTTTCCTGGCGATCGGATGATCAGGATCAATGGGCATCGCATTAGTCCTATCGCAAATAACTAACATCCCCCCCCTTTGACCCATCTCCCGGTATTGCTTAAGCACCTTGTTGGTTTCTCTGGAAGATCCAAGCCCAGCGGTCATTCTCTGCGTCCATATGCGACTACGATACCCATTTGGATGATAACCCCGAGTATAAGGATATGAACCGGGATCACCCAGATCCTTCTCGTAATCGAAGTTTTCAATATCTTTCGGTGTATATACAGACTTAATTGGACACCCGTAATCTGTCTCTCTTTTCATTTTTCCTCTCCTAAATAAAAAACTTATTTTTCTTTTCTGCGATCTAATACTCTTTTTGCTTTTCCCTCAAAACGCGGGAGGGTAAATGGTTCTTTTACTTCAATGAAGGCCCCTATACCCAGCCGGGCCTGAATATGGGCCGAGATCTCCGCCCTGATCCTTTCTTTTTCTTCTTTTTTCTCCCAGCAATCCGGATATGCTTCCACCATAATAAGGAGGGTATCCAGGGCGTCCGGGGATTGGTCAATGACAATCTGCCATCCTTCTCCAACCCCATTAATTTGGGTCAGGATTTCTTCAATCTGGGAAGGGAAAACCAATGTGCCTCTCACCTTGAGCACATCATCCGTTCTTCCTGTCACATAATTGATAAGAGGATGGGCCTCCCTTCCGCAAGGGCAACCATATGGTTCGGATGAAAAGCCCGATATATCCCTCGTACGCCAGCGAATCAAAGGGCTGGATTCCCTGGTAAGGGTGGTAAAAACAAGTTCTCCCTTCTCTCCGGGCTCAACTCTTTTTCCTGTTTCAGAATTGATGATCTCCACAAAGTAATGGTCGGCCAGGACATGGAGCTGATTGCTCTTCACAGAATTAGGACAACTAAAGGCCACACATGCACCCCCAAGCTCCGATAACCCATAGGTCTCATGATAGACAAAACCGGGAGAGAGAGCAGCCTCCAGTTTTCTCCTGAAAGAAGGGGCAGCCACTTCCCCGCCAAAATCTCCTGTTCTCAAGGCCCAGTCATTTTTTGGATCAATGCCGATCTTCCCGGCCTCGCTGGTCAAGTATGCAAGAAAAGTGGGTGTACAGCAGATGACAGTATGTTTCATGTCCTTTAACCATTGTATGGCAGCCATTGTCCTTCCCGGCCCGGCCGGAAATAGAGTCGCCCCAACCGCTTTTGCTGCCATTTCCATACACACTCCCCCCAAAAAAAGTCCATATCCATAACATTGGTATACCAGATCCTTATCGCCTATGCCGAAACTCTTCCATATCCTCCCCATTTGATCCAAAAGGGTCTCATTCCAATCTTTATCAGTGTATCCTGTGAGTGTTGGAATCCCTGTGGTGCCTGATGATGCCGCAAAACGGTGAATGCGCTCAATAGAAAGCCCTAATAACCCGTAAGGGTAATGACCTCGAAGGTCCTTCTTTTCGGTAAAAGGAACATTGACCAGGTCATCTGTGGTACGTATGTGCCTCGGGTTTATGCCGTTGCAATCAAACAATTCCCTGTAGTAGGGAATATTCTGATAGCATCTCTCGACAGCATTTCTCAGTCTTTCGTTCTGAAGGGACTTAAGGTCTTCAAGCGGAATTGTATCCATCTCTTTATTGAAATATTCCATGTTCTCCTCTTTCTCCTTTAGCAAATTTGACATTTCATACGTTTTGCCTATGTTAATTATAGATCTATCCATTTTTCTCGTTTTATTACAATATCTTATATCTTATAAAAATTCAACTGGTCGGACTAATTCCGACCAGTCAGTTGATAATAGTCATGCCTTTATCCTTTTGTCAAGAAAAAAAGCACTAGTCTTGAAAAAAAGTCCAATTCGAGTCGCTTTCGTAGAGGAATCCTTATGTAGAATCCTTAATGTAGTAACGAGAGTGAGAGGAGAACTTGCGTCAGGGCTAGTTACAGAAGGCGAGCCATTAGCATCATTAAGTCAAAAGGTGTACGCAGTGTCCCGCAGAAAATGCGACAGCTCATGTGTAACGTACGCCTGGTATTTGACTGTTTGCGAATGACTAAAAAACTCTTGGGGCTGCAAGCTTACGGCATTAGAATTAATTTACCGTGATCAAAAATCATAGCCGGTCACAGGTTCATCTTTCGGCGTTACGTTCCTTTTGTTGGCCTTGCTTCCAGGGTGGTTTAGTTTCGAAGTGAACCCTGAAAACTTGAACCAATGAACGGTTAAAAAAAACCGGGGGCATGTAAGAAGGTTGACATTGAAGGGAAATTGTTTAATGATCTTAGTCAGATTGCCAAAGAAATCGGTGCATATTACGATATGGTTACAAATCCGGTTATAATCGCATATAAGAGCATAACTCGGGAAAACAGCTCCCACGCTCAACTGGTTGGAATCAATAAATAATGCTGTCTGTGCGAGAGTGGCGGAACTGGTAGACGCGCTGGATTTAGGATCCAGTGGGATATCCCGTAGGGGTTCGAGTCCCCTCTCTCGCACCAGAATTCTCTTAAACGGTTCCGGATTACCCCGGGGGGAGAAAAAGAACAGTGCATAATGACTTGCAACTGACAAAATCATTCTTATTTTATGGCAATCTCAGGGTCTTTAACACTACCTCTGCTACGAAACTCTCGCTGCAAGAGGGAATATTTTTGCCGCAAAATCCGAATTAGGAAATAATGAGGAAAATATGAAAACTACTTTGGAAGATATCAGCCCTGTCAAAAAGAAACTGTTGATTGAGATCGACTCGAAGGAAGTGGATAAGAGGCTGAATCATGCATACGGAGAAATCAGGAAAAGCGCGAAGATTCCTGGATTCAGACCGGGAAAGGTGCCGAGGAAGATCCTTGAAACTTATTTTGGCAATCAGGTAATAGATGATGTGACAAGAGAGCTGATTAGCGATTCCTTTCCAAAGGCAGTTGATGAGGTAAAGACCTTTCCCCTTGGTCAGCCGATACTCGAAAAAGAGGCCTTAAAACAGGGTCAGGGTTTTAACTACTCTGCCATCATGGAGGTTCGACCCGAGTTTGAAGTAAAAGACCATCTCGGGCTGGATGTGGAAAAAGAGATACTCTCGATTGGCGAGGAGGATGTCCAAAAACGGCTTGAAGAGATAAGGGAAGCCAACGGAAAAATGGTCCCCATCGAAGAAGAGAGACAAATTAGGGATGGGGATTTTGTTATTGTTGACTACGAAGGCTTTGAGGATGGTCAGCCCATGGAAGATGTTAAATCCTCCAACCTCCTTGTTAAGGTGGGAAAGAATGACTTTCATCCCAAATTTGATGAGGCCCTGATAGGACTCAAGAAAGAGGATGAAACAGAAGTTGATATCGATTTTGAAAAGGATTTCTATCACGCAAAACTCGCAGGGAAGAGAGTTAATTTCAAGATCAAAATAGCCGATATCAAAGAACTGGTACTTCCGGAGTTGAATGATGAGTTTGCCAGTAATTTAGGGGCAGATCTGAAAGACCTGGACAGCCTCAAAAATGAGCTGAAAAATGCCATTACCTCCCAGGAAGAGAAGAGGATCGATAGTGAAATAAAACAGAGATTGCTTGAAAAGATCTCTGAGGGAATCAATTTCGAACTACCCGAGGTCTTGGTAGAGGCGGAGATTAATTTCTCCTTCAGAAGACTTAATGATAACCTGGAAAGAAGCGGATCGAGCTTGGAAAAGGCGGGCATTTCTGAGGCAGGATTAAAAAAGGAATTCAGGCCTGCTTCAGAAAAACGGGTCAAAGAAATGCTTATATTAGACCGGATAGCCAAACAGGATCAGATCGATATAGACGATGACGACCTTGAGGAAGGGTACGGAAAATTAGCAGAAAGTATGGGGCAAGATATTGAAACCGTTAAAAAATATTATGAGGCAAGAGGCCAGGTGGATTCCCTGAAGGAAGAGCTGATGAAGGAAAAAACATTGAACTATCTTGTTGATCATGCTAATATTTCAGAAGTGGCGAGAGATGCGCTCAGCCAGGGCGAGGGCTCTGAACAGGAGGACAAATAGACTTTATGCTAATACCAATGGTTATAGAACAGTCAAGCCGCGGAGAGAGGGCGTATGACATCTATTCGAGGCTTTTAAAGGATCGCATAATATTTATGGGGGAGCAGGTGGTTGATGATATGGCCAATATAATAATCGCCCAGATGCTCTTTTTGGAGTCTGAAGATCCGGACAAGGATATCAACGTCTATATTAATTCTCCGGGAGGGTCTGTCACTGCCGGATTGGCCATCTACGATACTATGCAGTATATTAAGCCTGATATTGCCACAATATGTATGGGGCAAACCACGCAAATGGCTGCGCTCCTTTTTGCATCCGGGACAAAATTCAAACGTTATGCCCTTCCCC
>DAOVUP010000183.1 GCA_030632525.1 Desulfobacteraceae bacterium
ATGTCTGTCATTACCTTTATGACATCTAATACGGGTTGCGGGTTACAAGTTGCGGGTTACGAGTTACGGGTTGCGGGTTGCGAGTTACGGGTTACGAGTTACGGGTTGAGCAGTAGCTATTCCTATTGGGAAATACAAAAAAAGGCTAAAGGCTGTCAATATACCGTTTGCCTTTAGCCTTTTAACTCTGTCCAGCTTCCTTCAATCAACAATCATCCGTCAACAATCGACAATCCCTCAGTGTTCCAACCTCAGCCCCCACCCCTCAAACATGAACAGTATGGCAAAACCGTACCACAATGTATAGACCACATAGAAGACTAAGGAGAAGATGACAATTCCAAACCGGTCAGAGATTTTCTGCGGCACTATCTTATAATAGTTGTAGGAGGGTTCAATTGCCTTTTTTACAATTAAGGAAGCTACCTTGGCCTCCTTGAACTTGTTCTGTTTTTTCAAATCTTTATCCATTGCCTTAAGGGCCTTCCACCAGTTGAAAAGTACCTGCCTCTCATTATAGCCATATTTCTCGGAGACCCCTTTTCCGTCATTATGATACATGTTGTCTGCATCAGCAAGACTGTTTTCAAGGATTTCACCTAAATCGCCGGTGACCTGCAAAGCGTCCCCTGCGATTATTACTGACGCCCCCCCCTTCTTAAACAGGAGTGCTGTCTGATCCGCCTGTTTCTCGTCCGCCATGGTCAGAGTCACCTCTATGGATCTGCCAACGAACCTGCCGGTTTCTTCCTTAACCTTTGGAATATAATAGGCTGATCCCTTTGATATGGAGTTATAAAGGGCGTCCAAGTACTCTAAACCATTCTGTCCCTTGAAGACGGGTGAAAATATGATAATCAGTATAGCGATAAACGCTAATAACATCAGAGAGCCGCCAAAGAATTCTTTCTTGTTAGCAATCATGATCTTCCCTCCTCTCCCTTGAGGACACCGATGTTGGCCAAAAAGGTGCCTATTACCCAGACCGAAAATCCTCCAATCACGATAAAGAAGGCCCAGACTCCGATCGTCTCTAAAACGGCCCCTGTCTCCTTTGCAATGGGAATAACATCCATTTCCCCTAACTTGGCAGGCAGGGCAAAGATACGATTAACAAAACCTGCCAGCACCGCCATGGCGTAAAATCCGCGGATCGTTATGCCGGGAACCACCTTGGTCACCATGGCCCCGATCTGGATGCCTATCAGAGACCCCAACAGCATTCCCATAGCCAAGGTGTAGAAGATAAATCCGTAGATGGCGTACTGGCTTATGGCCGCATACCCGGCAGTAAAGACGATCTGGAAGATATCAGTTCCAACAGTGGTCATGGAAGAGACGCCTAACATGTACACAAAAATAGGGAAGGTCAGAAACCCGCCGCCGACCCCCATAATGCCCGCTGCAAGCCCCACAAGCGCACCGCTCAGGACTAAGAACACCCACGAAATGCTCCTCCCTCCGGGGATAATTTCGGCATCAAATCTGATCATGGGAGGAATTTTTATGCCCTGGAGTTTCTTGGGCAGATTGCCCATTTCCGCTCCTTCTACCTTTCCCCCATGGGCATCTCCACCGCCATGTGGGGCCTCAACGCCTTTATCGGCCCTTCTCGCCTTGAGAAAGTCTGTCATGGCGTAGATGCCTAAGAATCCTAACATAAGGGAATAAATCGTCGTGATAAATGCGTCACTGAGAACAGGGTTGATCTCGTAAAGCACCCGGTTGATCAACCCTCCGAATGTTGCCCCGATAATGGCGCCTATGAGGAATACAACAGCTAAGGGGACTGAGACGTTCCCCAACTTCCTGTGGATTACGCTTCCCATGATTGCCTTGGCAAAGATGTGAAACAGGTCTGTTCCCACCGCTAAAATACCCTTGATACCCGCGCTCATCAGGGCGGGTGCGATAATAAAGCCGCCACCGGCCCCGATACATCCGGTGATCAGGCCCGCAGCCAATCCGATAAGTATGGATACGATAAAGATCCCGGTGCCGTAAAAGGCAGGGCTGTATGCCTTTTTACCGCCTAACAATTCGGGCAAGGCAGTACCGATCTGTTCGGCAAATGCAATGCCCCCCCATATGACCGGGATGGTAAGCAAGCCAAGTATGATCAGCCGTTTTTTGTCTCCAAGGATGGTATTGGATACGTCAATCTCCCACCTTGCATGGGCCCTCGCGCCCATCATCATAAATTTGCCCCACTCTCTAAAGAAATTCATTTCAAAATCACTCCTTCTCCTGATTAATAGTAATTTCTTGATCACGCAAAGGCGCAAAGTTTCATGCAAATATTTCTTCATCCCAGTAAGAATTCCCTAACCGGGCAAATATTTTTCTTTGCGTCTTTGCGTGAGGCCTTTTTGCCATCGGCTTTCAGCCGGAAGAACTCAGCAGACGTTCTTTTATCTTCTTTTCCTGAATAGATTTCTTTTTGTAGGCGTCTTGAATCTTGTACACAAGATCGTCAATCGCCATTGGCTTCATGAGGTAGTCAAAGGCTCCGATCTCCATCCCTTGAATTGCAACCTCCACATTGGCGTGACCGGTGAGCATGATCACCTCAATTAAAGGATATTGTTGCTTGATTTCCCTCAGAGCCTGGATGCCGTCGATGCCCGGCATCTTAACATCAAGGACAACGACGTCCGTGGGATGTTGGCCCAAGAATTCAAGCGCATCTTCACCGCCATTGACGCTGAAGACCTTCAGGCTGCGCTTTTTCATCCGTTTAGCTAATGTATCGACAAATTCCACTTCATCATCTACGAGCAAAACCCTGACTTCTTCCAGTTGAGTCACCCCCCTTGATGAGCAGCTTCGTTAATTTTCTTTACCAGGTCTTCCAGTTCACACGGCTTTGTGAGATAATCAAAGGCTCCGTACTCAATACCCTCCTTTGCGGCCTTTTCTGAACCATGACCGGTGAGCATGATGACCTCCATTTCAGGGTATGCCTTTTTGAAGATCTTGAGGACTTCAATGCCGTCCATGTCCTCCATTTTGAGGTCAAGGACCGCCACATCAAAATCGTTTTTCCTGATTGTCTGAATCGCCTCGGTTCCAGTGTAAACAGGTGTTACTATCATACCTCTCTTGCCCAATCTCTTGGTCAAGATATCAGCGAATCCTACTTCGTCGTCTACAAGAAGGACTTTAATTTTTTTCTCCCGGCTGTTGTACTTGTCTGACATCATTCTGTCCCCCATAAGCGCGGTTGGAGAATTATTTTTCACAGACATCTATCTGAAAATCAAGCTTCTGTTTGTTCATCCTTTGGAATTGGTATCTTTACACGGAAAATGGCCCCGGCATCGACGGTGCTTCGGACTTCAATATCTCCACCCATTTTTGTTATTATCCCGTAACAGATGGACAAACCTAGGCCAGTCCCTTTCCCAACCGGTTTTGTGGTAAAAAATGGATCAAATATCCTGGCAAGATTGGCCTCCGGGATTCCAGGGCCATCATCGGCCACCTCCACTACGATATAATCCCCTTCTAACTCGCTGGACACGTTCAAAGTACCGCCCGTTTTTTCCATGGCATCGAGGGCATTGTTGATCAGGTTGAGCAAGACCTGCTGCAATTCGGTCTGGGACACGTGTAAGATGGGCGGATTCTCCTGAAGATTCACATTAATATCCACATTGGCGAATTTTGCTCTCTGTGCGGAGAGCGCGATTAATTCCTCGACCAGATCATTTAGTTGGACATCTTGGATCCGGGAATCGGTTTTTCTTGCAAAACTGAGCAGTTTATGGGTTATTTCTTTACAACGTCTTCCCTGGGTTCGAATCTGCTCTAATGCCCGTTTGAATTCATCGAAATTTTTCCCTTCCCTGAATTCTTCCTCTTCCAAGAGGTCCTCTATCCAGCCGGCCTCTTCCACCATAATGGCAACCGGATTGTTGATCTCATGGGCAATCCCTGACGCCAACTCACCGACCGAGGCTAATTTACCTGTTTCAACGATCTGTTCATTCATCATCTCTTTTTCCTGATCAGCTAAGGCAACACGATTGACCATTCTTTTTGACAAAATAAAGGCTATCAGCACAATACAGATGCCTGCCAACAGGACAATTGCAATGGTCACCCTAAGCGTTCTTCTAAGATCTGAAAAGGCATCAGATGAATTCTGCTGGTAAACCAGAAGCCAATCTCCATGTTTCAGCAGAGCAGCAACATAGATGACCTTGTTGCCGGAGTCATCATCCCTCTCTATGATGCGTACCCCATCTTGAAATTTTTCACTGTCCTTTAGAAAGTCCGTATACGGTTCCTTGTTGGCGATGAGGTCAAAAAGTGGTTTGGTCTGGAATTCTCCTCTCCTGTTCAGAATAAAGGCAAAGCCGGTTTCTCCTATACGAATATTCTCAACGAGATTATTAAAGGCCACAAAATCAACAGTGGCCCGCAATATCCATGGGTCGCCATTCCAGTTC
>DAOVUP010000242.1 GCA_030632525.1 Desulfobacteraceae bacterium
ATATCAATATCATCTCCTTTCAGGATATTCTCCCTTACTGGCCCGTCTTCCACCTCCACCGGGGACACCGGTTGAAATTTGTTCCACTTGTCTTTCCATTCCGCCACGCATTCGATGTCGGTCATTTCCTCAGCAAAGCCGAAGGCCAATTTCTGACCTACCCGATGGTGCATCAAGTTTGTGGCAACACGGAATCCCTGAGGATAACCTTTAATATTGTCAAAGATCAGTCCCGGCCCCTCCCTTTCGGCCATCAATTCGTTAATCGTTCCTATTTCAAGGTCCCAATCGGCATTACTTACACTGCTGATCTTGCCCCTTTCATCTAAAGCATCTAAAAAACCCCTCAGATCATCTATCATGATGCGAAATCCTCCTTTCACATATGTTTCATATAGTGAACCTAAGTTTCATAAGTATATTGACGCTAAACTACAAACCTGTTAATGTCAAATAAAAAAAAGAGGCGTACCGGTATCTAATTACATTATCCCTATAAGTGTGTAAAAAATCCCATGGCATTTGCGAATCACAAAAAAGCCCTATACAGGGTGCAGGCGTTAGAACGCGCCTTAGATATTCTTGACTGCTTCACTTTCCAGAACCGGGAGATGAGCCTCTCAAATGTGGTGAAACGTACCGGGCTTAATAAGACGACAGCCAAGAGGCTGATATCAAATCTAACCGATAGGGGTTACCTCCAGCAAGACCCCGAGACAAAACGCTACCAGCTGGGTTTACGGCTTTTTGAATTGGGTGGAATTGTTTTTTCTTCATTTTCCCTTCGTAAGGCCGCGGGTTATCCCATGACCCATCTCCAGAATGCCACAGGAGCAACCGTTCTTTTGGGAATGAATATGGACGATCAATTAGTTTATGTAGACAAACGGGAAGGTCATGGAATGTTACGCATCTCGTCAGACATTGGTTGGCGAAGGCCTCTGCATTATGGAATGCTGGGCATGGTTTTGATGGCCTATCTCAGTCCAAAAGATGTCAAAAGAATCCTCAGGCAATATCCATTAGATGCCCATACACGTTTTTCGATTACAGATCAGGAAGTCTTCAGTCTTCGTCTGGAAAAAATCCGCAAGGAAGGTTGCGTAATCGAAAGGGAAGAAGCCGTTGAGAAGGTAATTGGTATTGCAGCCCCAATCAGAGATTACTCCCGTCGAGTTATAGCGGCTCTTGGCATAGCCTTGACTTCTGGACAGGTCAGCTTAGAGAAGGAGGCAGGAGAGACAGAGGGTATAAGGGATTTGCTACTTAAAGCATGCGATGATATTTCTGATGAATTGGGGTACCTTAAAATATAATAGAGACAAGAGATCTATCCATAGATATTTAAACATTCTCCCGCTGTAAGTGGGATGAGCGAAGCAAACTAACTTGAGCTTACAGTGGTCAGTAAATCTTTTGTTGACATTCCATGAAACAGGTCTAATATTTCGTATGGAAACCAAACAGCTTAGATTTATATTACGGAATTGGAATCGCGTGTTTTCAGCCTGTCCGGATTGGTGAGGTGATGAAAAGTGCCAATTTATGAGTACCGGTGCAAGTCCTGTGGCAGTGTCACTGAGTTCCTGGTGGGTGTGGGTGAAGGTATTGCCATCACCTGCTCTCATTGCGGAGGCCTCGATATGGAGAAAATCATGTCGGCAGCATCTTTTCTGGATGGTGGCCCGAATCGAAGGCCGGGAAGTACCTGTTGCGGTCGAGAAGAGCGATGTTCGACACCCCCATGCTCCACTGGAGGGGTTTGCAGGAGAGATTAGTAGTTACCAAGTTCACTGAAGAGAGGAGACATTTGAAATGAAAGTAGCAGTTAGCTCAAGCGGGGGAGATCTTGATGCACAGATTGACCCGCGTTTCGGCCGGTGTGCCTATTTTATTATTGTAGAAACAGACGATATGAGTTTTGAGGTTTTTGATAACGAGAATATAGCCCTGGGCGGAGGGGCTGGTATCCAATCGGGCCAGTTTGTGGCATCCAAGGGGGCCAAAACCATTATTACAGGAAATGCTGGCCCGAATGCCGTACGAACCCTTTCCGCAGCAGGAGTCGAAGTGATCGTAGGCCAGGAAGGAACAGTAAGAAAGGCCATAGAGGATTATAAAGAAAGGAAACTGAAAAGCACGACCGAAGCCAACGTGGCAGACCATTACGGGATGGGCAATAGCCCTGCTCAGGACACAAGTGTTGGAGATCCGCCGAGGCAGGGTGGTCTGGGCACAGGTGGTGGCATGGGCCGGGGTGGTGGTATGGGAATGGGCCGTGGTGGCGGAATGGGACGCGGCCGTGGCATGGGCATGGGACGGGGTAGAGGCATGGGAGTTGGAATGCAGGCCTCTGGACCGGTCTCCTCCAATCAGCCCGAATCCGCCCCGCTATCTAAAGGGGAAGCATTGAAGAGCCTGAAAGATCAGGCAAATGATTTGCGCAAGCAGATAGAAAACATTGAATCCAATATTAAGAATTTAGAGAAAAAGTAGATAATCGGAGGTTAGTGATAAATGGCAAAGGAAAACCAAAGCTGTGGCTTTAATAGCCAGCAAGATCAACATCAACAGCAGGATATTGAGATTAAAGAGAGATTGCACCATATCAAGAACAAGATCCTGGTTATGAGTGGAAAAGGAGGTGTGGGCAAGAGCAGCGTGGCCGCCTATCTGTCAGTGGCCCTTGCGAAGAAGGGTTTCAAGGTTGGGCTCATGGACGTGGATCTTCACGGACCCAGCATACCCCGTATGCTTGGACTGAAAGGAACCATTGGACCAGCCACACAGAGTGGTAAAGCCCACCCCGTAAAGTATCTTCCAAATATGGAAGTGATTTCCATTGAACCCCTTATGGGAGAAAACAAGGATATGGCGACGATCTGGCGGGGGCCCCTTAAAATTGGCGTTATCAGACAATTTATAGCGGATATTGAGTGGATGGATCTCGACTATATGATCATTGACGCACCTCCCGGTACGGGCGACGAGCCATTGACCATAGCCCAGACCATCCCGGATGCCAGTGCCCTGATCGTGACCACGCCTCAGGAGATTTCACTGGCGGATGTCAGAAAATCCATAAATTTTTGCCGTCAGGTAAACATGAGAATTCTGGGCCTTGTGGAGAATATGAGTGGGCTCAAATGTCCCCATTGCGGGGAAATGATTGATATATTCAAGACCCATGGCGGCATGCTCACTGCAAAAAAAGAGGGTTTGAAGCTTTTGGGATCGCTGCCCTTTGAGCCAGAGGTGGTATCGAGCGGCGATGCCGGAAACATGAGTTTTCTGGACGACGATCAACTATTAATAACCCAGGAATTCAACAAAACCGTTGATGAGATTGTAAAATTAACAGAGACCAAGGAAGATCTTGTTCCGGAAACGCAAAAAGACAAGGAACTCCCG
>DAOVUP010000207.1 GCA_030632525.1 Desulfobacteraceae bacterium
GAATATCTTCCACAGTTTTGATCAACAGGCAAAGGAAGAGAAAGGGTTTCAGAAGAGCAGTTATTACACCTGGAAACAGGGTCTTCAGAGGCTCCGTCTGTCGAGAATCCTGGCCGCTCAAGGCGAGGGAGGAAGGGAAGATTTCAGGTATTTTCATAAACTGGTACCATTTTATGATGTAAATACCGGTGATGTAGATCTTATGGAGAAGTTGTCCATAATAATCGCGAAAATGCACATGGCCGTAATGGATATAGGGGGTTTGCGCGCGTCAGGAGAGGAATGGACGTCCAGGTTTCTTAAGATATGTGATGATCTTTTGGAGGTCCCTTCTGATTTGAGAGGGGAAACCGCTGTCCGGCAGTCGTTGATCGAGGCATTCGGGGATTTGAAAATATATGACGAACTCCTGAGAGACCGGTCAGGGCAAGAGGGAGCAGACCTTATATTAGATATTGAGGTGATCAGAGAGTTTATCAAAGCCAGCCTGCGCTCCATTTCAGGCGGTTATGGAGATTACCTGACCGAGGGTGTTACTATCTCGGCCCTTCAACCGATGCGTCCCATCCCCTTTAGAATTGTTTACGTGCTCGGAATGGAGGAGGGGGCATTTCCCGGCCAAGCAGATGCATCATCTTTGGATCTACGGCTTTTGAAAAGGCAGATCGGCGATATCAGTCTACCGGAACGTAATTGCTATCTTTTTCTTGAGATGCTCCTATCTGTAAAGGACAAGCTTTATATCAGTTTTGTCGGGAAAGACCTTCAGAAGGACCGTATTATACAGCCCTGTTCAGTGGTAAACCAGTTACGCAGATATGTGGAGCAGGAGATCCTTCCGCAAGGCCGCCCATTCAGCATCATTGATATTCCGCTCAAAGGGAGTAGTGAAAGATACCTTGCAAAGGACGCCCTCAATGAAACCTCCGATGTCCTAATCAACTATTCTTTAGCGGACCGAATAGCCTTTTATCGGGAGAACGATTTCTGGGAAGAGGTCATTGCGGATGTCCCGGAGGAGATGAATGAAAATCTTAAGCCTTTTTTCCCAGATTTTGGTGTGGAAAATAAAAAGCCTCAGGAAGACAAGAGTATTGTAGAAAAGATCACTCTGAAACAGTTGAAAAATTTTTTAGAAGACCCGGTATCTCATGGCATGAAGCGGCATCTGGGCGTGTACGATGAAGAAGAGACCATTGAGGAGATTGTTCTGAGGGAGGATGAACCCTTTTATTCTGAATTCCCTGTTGATTATAACCTGAAGATTGTGCCTCTGAAGCTCTGGTTGGATATCTATTCTGCCTCCGGAGATTTAAATGCCGGTGAACAAACCCCGGAGGAGATCTACGATTCTGTTTATGAAAGTCTGCAGCGGAACAGTACTACTCCCGAGGGCGCATTTGCCGAATTAGACAGGAATGAGTTGAGAGATGATGTTTCAGTGAGGGCCGGGACCCTCTCCCAGGTCTTGGCAGAAATGGGATCAGGTGAGGAAACATACCGGGCGTTTTTTATCGGTGAAGGGACCGATGAACAAATCTCATCCACAAATAGACTTCCGGTCGAGCGTTTTGACCCGGTAGGACTAACAGTCAGGACCGATGACAGCCTCGGGGAAGAGATTGAGACAAGAGTAGAACTTCACGGGCAACTGCCGTGGATCTGGAAAGACCAGGGAGGAGACTGGAATGCGGTGGTATTGACCGGTTCCGGAAAAACCCCAAAGAAAAAAGAGCCAGATAAGTATATTTTGGAACCGCTCCTCTTCTGGATGTTTTGCCTGATGAGTGATGATGGTGGTCATAGGGTCGGAGATTCAAAGATCACCTTTCATGTTGTCTATAAGGAAGAGGTGAAGGGCTGGACTTACGCTATCATTGAAGGTGCTGCCAGGGAATACATGGGGACACTTCTATCAGATTATCTGAACCAGGAAAAGATAGAGTGGCTCCCCTTTGAAGTGGTGACTTCCCTGTCAATTAAACCACATAAACTGGCAGATGAAGAGATTGATGAACCTAAAAGAGAGATTTTTCATACTCACCTTCGAGACGCATACGCAGATGAAGAATCATTTCTGATCAGACTTGCCAGACCGATTATCCCGAATGATGCGTTTGATAAGGTAAGGGATCGGTTTCAGATTTTTTTTACGGGAGAGCTTCAGGGGTCAGTGAAAAACAAAAGCAAGTAACCCTCTGTGTCCTCCGGGTCTCCGTGGCAAGTATTTGGGAGTAAAGATGCCTTACGAATCTGTCCATGATTTTAACCAGATTGACCTTACGCGACACGGCCTGATTGAGGCCTCTGCCGGGACCGGCAAAACCTATACCATCGAAAATCTGGTGGTGAGGCTCCTGAAGGAGACTGATGTCGAACTGGAAAACATCCTCCTGGTCACCTTTACAGAAAAAGCGGCCTCGGAATTAAAGATCCGTATACGTGAAAAACTCGAAGGAGAATTGGATGGGTCAAAGGATAGTGGAGAAACATCTAAGAAACTAAGAGATACCTTAGACGCATTTGATAAGGCCCCTATCCATACGATTCACGGCTTTTGCCAGACCGTGCTCAGGGATTTTGCATTTGAAAACAGTGTCCTCTTCCAGAGCGAAGTGATCAATGATGCTCCTCTCTTTGAAACCCTGCTAAAAGAGCAGATGCGAAAGGACTGGCCGGAAATATATGGGGGGCACTTAGAAGAAATTCTTGAGATTTCACGGTTTAATCAAAGGAAGGGCTCTTTCTTAGATACCATAATCAAATTAGCGCAATCCCTTCACAAAGCAGCCGGTGACCGACTGCTCCCCGATCTGAAGGGGAGGGGGTTTAAAGAAATCAAAGAGGGAATTGCCTCGGCGTGCATGGAAATAAAAGCCTTGCTCGGGTCGGACGGTGAGTTTTCCCGCGGGTATGCTGAACTGAATTTCAATGCAGGCGCAAAAAAGAATATACTCAAAAACATAGGCGTTCCTGTTGAAGACTATTTTGAAAAGGCTGAAGAAGGCAGGTTTGATATTCGCACCCTTATGGATTTAATGGCACAGGTAGAGGACACAAAATCGATCGGCAGGAGAGGCCTTGAGTGTCTTGTCCCGAAAAAATGGAATAAGGGGGGGGCAAATTTGGAGGTGTGTCCCAATCTTGAAGCTCTTAAACACAAATTGGAAAAACTGAGTATCAGGTTGAATGACCTTCAATACACGCTTCCTGTGGAAGCAATTTATCGTCTTCAGGATGATGTAAGCCGGACAAAAAAGGGCCACGGGTGGATCAGCTATTATGATATGCTTTCCCTTGTTGAAAAGGCCTTGTATAACGACAATTCGGCGAACTTGTTGGGAAAGCTTCGACACAGATTCAAGGTGGCATTCATTGATGAATTTCAGGACACAGACCCTGTTCAGTGGCGGATATTCAGGAAAATTTTCATAGATAGTCGTGACAACGACCTTCAAAATCTCCTCTTCGTGATCGGCGATCCGAAACAGGCCATTTACTCCTTTCGAGGCGCTGACGTATATGCATATCTGAGCGCAAGAAACGAGATGGAAGGACTTGAGACGCAAGGGCGGGCCAGACTCTATTCTCTGTCCGTCAACTGGCGATCCCAGCCCGCATTAATCACGGCCTTTAACAACTTGTTCTGTGGTGAAGCCTGGTTCAAGCCCCAGACAACAGCTGGTGAATTTGAAATCGGATATCAAAGCACAGGCTTCCCGGGCGAAGAGGATAGGCTCGGAAAGCTTATTGCGGATAACTCCGACCGTCCGGTCCTAAATATCGTTGATCTCAGCGAGGCCCCATCTCCAAGATCGGCCAAACCGCGATTAGCGAAATTTGTGGCCTGTTAGATTAAACATCTGCTTTCCTCTGGTATCAGGATAAAAAAGAAGGGGATAGATGAACGAAAAATCGGGTTCGGGGATATATGTATATTGGTCCGGAGC
>DAOVUP010000123.1 GCA_030632525.1 Desulfobacteraceae bacterium
AAAGTATGACGCCCTAACTTTATGTTGTCTAAGACCGTCATCCCCTTGAAAAGCTCAATATTTTGAAAGGTGCGGGCAATACCCAGCTTTGCAATGGCGTGTGTAGGAAGATGGGTGATGTCGTCACCTTTGTAGATGACGCGTCCCTTTTGAGGGGTGTAAAATCGGCTGATGCAGTTTAAGAGGCAGGTCTTGCCGGCGCCGTTGGGGCCAATGATAGCGGAAAGCTCACCCTTGACCAGACTGGTGCTAATCCCATTCAGCGCCTGTATTCCCCCAAATGCAAGGGAGAGGTTCTCGATCTCTATGATTTTATCGCTGCTCAATCTTACACCATTTGTGGCTTTTGGCCCGGTTGGATTTTCGAGCATTTTGCGAAGCAGAGGGTTTGATTTTAGAAGATAGAGCTTTACAAATTAAAGATCTTTACTCGGTATTCGTTCTTGAAGTAGCAGTCAATATAGGAGGGTGGAGAGTTGCTTGTCAAGGAGAAAAAAGATGAGATCTTTCTGTTTGAGCTGGAATTATCTGTTGAATATCAGTCCCAAATCCTGATATCATGGAGGTATGTCATAGCAAATATGAGCAACTATAGGGGTACCCATTTCTGTCAGCATATGCTGGAGGCATCGTGAAACAGCAAAAAGACTATCTGCAGGCCTACCACGAGTTCAAGGAATCAGTTGATTTTACAAAGGGCGGATTTTTGCCGGACCTTGATAATATGGTCTGGTATCTTCTTGCAGGAGTCCCTCCGGTTCCGGGTGATGAGGATCATTCAGAAAAAGGACAGGTAATAGCCTTGGATCAGCGTTTAAATATCCTGAAGGCAATATTCGTCGAATTAAATAAGAACATGACGGACGACTTCCTTGATCAAGGTCTCAAAATCTACGACCAGGCCGGAAAATCCGCCAAAGCCATGCTGTTGGAAAGCAGTGATGGTTGAGTAAATCCGGTCTATCGAAGATGAGGACAATGTATCAAAAAAAACTCTTGTATCACAATCCAATACGATACAGCCTCAAAAATTACCCTTTCTGATCGATTTTTAAGTATAACCTGTAATGGGCCCGTCAAAGACGCATCTCTCTGAATGATTCGTCGCCCGGGGGATTTCAGTGACGGCCATTTGCAGGGAGATTTTTATTATGGGGAAGGACCCCATCACCAGGAAACGAATGGATCTGAACACCAGAAGAAACCTCTTATTATCCCTGACCAGTGGTCTGTTGTTGGGTCTTCCCTGGTCTGTTTCGCCTTTGTTCTTTCTCATTTTCATCGCCTGGGTGCCCCTTTTACTCCTGGAAGAGACAATCCGGGACCACCCGAACAGCTACACCCTGTTCAATTATGCCTTTGCCAGTTTTCTGCTCTGGAATATTCTGGGAACCTGGTGGATTCTACAGGCACAGTGGTTGGGGGCCATCGTCATCATGTTGGCCAATTCCCTTGTACAGGCCCTTGTTTTCTGGTCCATAAGCCGCGTTCGAACAAGCCTGAACATACCCCTGTTATTTCCTTTTCTGATTATCTGGATGGGGTATGAGTATTTTCATGAAGTCTGGGACCTGGCCTGGCCCTGGCTCAATCTGGGCAACGCCCTCGCCACAGCACCTAAACTCATCCAGTGGGTTGAGTATACAGGTCTTCGCGGGGGCACTCTCTGGATTATTCTGACCAATTTTGCGATCTTTAAAATGGCTGAGATCTATCGGAAAAGGGGTTTGAAACCCAGCGTCCCTATGGGTGTCGTAACAGTTCTGCTGGTAATTATCCCTGTCCTTATCTCCTATCAGATTTTCGACACTTTCAGGGAGGAGGGAGAAACCGTTACAGTGGCCTTGGTTCAGCCCAATCTGGATCCATACACGGAAAAATTTGTACAGGAAAAACAGGCCCGACACCTGGAGGAATTTTTTAGGACAGCGGATTCCATCTGCGACGAGGAAACAGACTATCTGTTCGGCCCTGAGACCCTTATTGTACAGCAGATTGACGAGAGAAATCCTATTGCCTCGCCTTATTATCGTCAGTTGTTGGATTTTCAGGCAAAATACCCGAAGCTCACCTGTCTGATAGGGATCCACAGCTATCAAAAAGCTGGGGAAGATGCCCCACCCGGGAGCCGTTTCAACCGGGAGGAAGGCTTCTTCTATGAGGCCTTCAATACCGCCCTTTTTCTTTCACCCGGATCTGCACCCCAATTCTATCACAAGACAAAGCTGGTCCCCCTGTTCGAGCGCATGCCTTTCGTGCAATATCTTGGCTTTCTTGGAAAATATTCCCTGGAACTTGGCGGATATAACGGCACCTACAGCCTTCGTCAGGAAACCCGCGCATTTATGTCCCCCGATTCTTCTGTTGGCATTCTGCCCATCGTCTGTTTTGAATCGGCGTTTGGTTCCTACTGTGCGAGGAATCTGCCGGAAGCAAAGGGCTTTATCTGCATGATCACTAACGACGGATGGTGGAAAAACACGCCCGGCTACCGCTACCACTACAATTTCAGCCCCGTTCGTGCCATCGAGTGCCGCCGGGATCTGGTACGGGTGGCCAATACAGGGATCTCAGCCCTCATAGATGCAAGAGGGATGGTGATTGCCCGCACGCCCTGGTGGAAAAAAACCACACTCAAAGGCCAAATCCATCTTCGTCAAGGCCGGACTTTTTTTGCCCGGCACGGGGATTATTTGGGGCGTACCTCCATGTTTTTGGGGATCTTTCTCATTGTGTGCGGGGAACTGAAAAGGTCTCACGCAAAGGCGCAAACACGCAAAGGTAAAAACCCATGAATGATGAGGTCGGGACTTTTCATCAATCTCGGGGTTTCCCTGACGAAGGTGGTATCTCTTAGCCTTATGAATAAGCTGTGGGTTTTCTTTGCGAGCTTGACGTCTTTGCGCGAGTAAAAAGAGGATTCGATCATGCATCATAAGACTGTTCACGACACATACATGGGGAAGACCGTGATGCGCTGGCTGGCTTTGGTCATTTTTCGATTTACGGGCTGGAAACCGGCAGGGAAAAGACCGCGCATCTCCAAATACGTCATCATAGCGGCACCGCACACCTCCAATTGGGATTTTTTTTACACTATCTGTCTGGCGTTAATTCTTGAAATAAAGCCCTTTATTATGATGAAGGTCGCCTGGTTCCGCTGGCCCATGGGTCCTTTTCTCAGATGGTTGGGAGCCATTCCCGTGGATCGCTCCAAATCAACCCATGTTGTTGCAGGGTCGATAAAGGCCTTTCGTGCACATCCACAAATGGTCCTGGTGGTTCCTCCTTCCGGAACCCGCAGGAAAGTCATGTACTGGAAAACCGGTTTTTACCATATCGCCGTGGGGGCGAATGTCCCCATAGTGTTAGGGTATCTGGATTACCGACGCAAGGTTGGGGGCATCGGGCCGATCGTTCACCCCACCGGAAATATGGAAGCGGATATGAAAATCATTCAGGACTTTTACGCCGACATCGAAGGGAAATTTCCCAAAAAGGCGCACAGCTCCCCTGCGCCGGCGAAGTGGAAAATGCCCCTATGAAAATGGGAAATGGACCTCTAAGAAAAGAAATTCCATCTAATCCCCGTTGGCCAGATATTTTTCCGAAATATTTGAAATTACCCGTCTGAAGACATATATTTAAGATTGAGGCGAAAACCCTTTTCAAGGTTCATGGTTCAAGGGTAAGGTGCCATTGAAAATCTAAACCCCTAACCTGAGACCTTTGAAAAACGTTTCCCGCTTTCAGCGGGATTCAAGATCAAGGCGCATGAGGATTTTAACCACAGGAATATATTGAATATTTCGAGGATTGAAATCCGAATGCAACGCGGAGATTGGGCGAAAAGGGGCGTTTTGCAAAGGTCTCAACCTGTGAACGACTACGGATCTCATTATATGACAAGAGATAAAACAAAATTCATATTGATAGGTGTCATCCTCCTCTTACTCTTTTTGTGGTCTAAGAAAGACGATACTTCTCGTTTCTTCGGCTCAAGCCCAACCGCCAAATCACTCCAATTTAACACTTCTGAAATCGATGGCGAATCCAGACCGATCATTGTTTCTGCAGATGAGAAAATCAACATCGACGTCTTTGAAAAGGTCCACCCGGCGGTCGTCAATATCGCAACAACAACTCTCGGCATGAATTTCTGGATGGAGGTTATTCCCAGGCAGGGACAGGGATCGGGCTTTGTCATAGACAGTAGGGGCTATATCATGACCAATAACCATGTTGTTGCCAACGCCCAGAAGATCATGGTTACCATGGCTAAGGGAAAAAAGATCCAGGCGACCCTTGTTGGCAGAGACCCCAGATCCGATCTGGCCATCATCAAGATTTCCCCCGGAGATGTGGACAGAGTTGCCCGATTAGGGAACTCTGAAAATGTCCGGCCAGGCCAAAAGGCGATCGCCATTGGAAACCCCTTTGGCTTATCGCATACCCTTACCACAGGTATTGTCAGCGCCCTCAACAGGAGCATCAGGACAGAAGATGGAAATCAGATAGACGATCTGATACAGACCGATGCCGCCATAAACCCAGGGAATTCCGGTGGTCCGCTACTTAATTCCAACGGTGATGTAATGGGGATAAACACCGCGATTTTCAGTCTCTCCGGTGGATATCAGGGTATCGGCTTTGCCATACCGATCAACCTGGCAAAACATATTGCGACACAGTTGATAACCTCTGGAAAGGTCGCGAGGGCTTGGCTCGGTATTTCAGGCATCTCCATAACGCCCAGCCTCTCAAAGGGACTCAACCTGGGCGTTGGGGAGGGGGTGCTGGTTGTTCAAGTAATAAGAGGAAGCCCTGCCCATCAGGCCAGGTTAAAGGGGGGGAACAGGGAGGTTGCTATTGGAGGGATCAGACTCCGTTTGGGGGGGGATATCATAACCGCTGTTGATGAAAAAAACATCTCTGATATGGAGCAACTGGTCCGGCTTTTAAGCAAGATGCAGGTTGGACAGACCTTGAAACTACACATATTAAGGGACGGCCTCCCCCGGGAGATCGACGTATTGTTGGCAGAAAGCCCCTGATTGGATTGATTATTGTTGATTGTTGATTGTCGATTGTTGGAGCTGTTAGGGTCCTTGCTGAAAAGACAGACAGGAGTTAAGGGTGAGCTCTGAATCTCTGAAAGCCAGGCAAAGATCCATAATCCATCTGGATATGGATGCCTTTTACCCGGCTGTGGAGGTCCTCGATAAACCTGATCTGAAGGGAAAACCGGTCATCGTGGGTGGCAATAAAGAGAGGGGTGTGGTGTCATCCGCCTCCTATGAGGCACGCAGATTCGGTGTCCACTCTGCCCAGCCCATAGCAACTGCCATACGACTTTGCCCTGAAGGGATATTCATGCCGGTCAGGATGTCAAGATACAAGGAGGTTTCCCGACAGGTATTTGAAATATTTCATTGCTTCACCCCATTGGTGGAACCCCTCTCCATCGATGAAGCCTTTTTGGATCTTACGGGCGCAGAGCGTCTTATGGGTCAAACCAAGGTAATCGCCAAGAAGATCAAGGAGACGGTTCTTAAAAAAACCGGGCTCACGGTCTCGGCCGGTGTGGCCTCTTCAAAGTTTGTCGCCAAAATAGCCTCTGATATTGATAAGCCTGACGGTCTTACCGTTGTACCTCCCGACCGGATAAAGG
>DAOVUP010000143.1 GCA_030632525.1 Desulfobacteraceae bacterium
CATAGATCCCCCAACCTTCTGATTGGCAATTCAAAGACCACCACTCTGTTGGAGATCAGAGTGCGGCGCCCTGTTCGGTGGTATTCTGCTTCAATATGCCGTGGTCTAATTCAAGGGTATAGGACAGGATTGTGTTAATATTGAATTTATTGGATGCTTTTAATATCTCTATACCGGCAAGCTTTCCATCGGCCGTGGTATCAATATTTATCCCTTCTGCGATTTCAATAACACCATCTGGTTGTTGATCGCTTAGTTTTAGGTACAAAGCGTCTATTTCTTCATCATAATGTACTTTCATTTGCTTCGTCCTTTCTTCAACGGATAGTTTGTGATTACTGTCATTATATCGTTTTCAACAGCAACAACAATCTTTATTGGATATTTAAAACCAGATATATCTCTTATGAACTCATGTTGTCCGTCGGCTAACTCCAAAGTAGCCAATATTCTCTCAACCGTTGATATTGGTATCCTGTAAAGCTTTGCTCTTCGTTTTGCATGGCGGGATAACTTTATTATCACTTGATATTCCCTTTTTTATTAATCGGCCTAAACCACTACCTCACGTAGTGGTATCATAATAAGGCTCTACCAGTTGAGTAATGACTTGCGAAAATTGGTGTCAGATCTTGATTAGGGCATTAAATTGATCAACCTTATCCTTGAATGTCTTCTCCTCATGGAGCCCTAAGGTTGTTTCGCAAAACAGGTCTGACCGGTATCTATACCTTTGCACGGTCTTTTCGGTTGGCTGCTACGACGAAGGCGGCTACCTTTTTATTTGATTCCTCGAGCCTCATGATCAGCGTTGTGATCAATGATCTCAGGGCTGGGGAGAGGGATTCGTAGTCCTTGAGTAGTTGCTGGGAGTCCAATACGCCTAACCTGATAGCACCATCTGCTGCAATCACATACGCACTCCGCCCCGCCGGGATTTTTCCTAACAGGGCCATTTCTCCAAAAATGGCGCCTTTTTTCAGTTTGTCTGTGGTCACAATCCCGGCGTCGGTCCGCTTTGTTACTTTTGCCTGCCCTTCCAGAATGATATAGACCCAATTGGCCCTGGTTCCCTCTTCGATAATTATTTCGCCAGATTCATATGTCTCCTCATTGGACAGATAGAGTTCCATCAGTTGATTTATATCCATAATAACCCCCTCGTCAAGGCATCAGGAAAAAGCCGAGCAAACTTTTTGCGCCGGCAGACAATTCTGTTACAGACATGCCCAGAATCAGCTTTCCGGGCGTCTCGCTTTTTGTGAGTGTCACGATATTGGCTTCCAACTCGATACTTTTTCCGTTGGGTAGAACCGTGTTTACAATAAACGAATCACCGTCCATATGGGAAAAGCTTTTCGTGTTCTTGGCCACGATCTCCAGCCCCAGTCCGCTGAGACTCATATCCCTGATTCGGCCAGGCAGACGAACCTTTGGCGATAACCCTACAGGTCGATAGTGGCATTTAAGGTCAACATCTTTTCTGTAATAGCGCCTTTTGGAAGCCCAAGGCTCACGCTTTTTAATGGACGTTCGTTTCTTATGTTCCTGGGTCGTCAACTGAACGATGAGTTTGTTCATACGGAGAAGACGGGCCGAAATCCGGTCGACCACGTATTTGAGCATGGGAGGCATCTCCTTGTATTCCTTTGACAGCATGGATGGATGCCATACCTCCAGGACAGCGTTCTCAATCGCCCTGACCGATGCCGAGCGGATCTCTCCGGCTATATTCAAGAAGGCTATTTCGCCAAAAATATGACCGGGACCCAGGGTTGACAAAACGATATCCTTATCTTCAGATTCCTGGAAAATCGAGACCTTACCTTTGATGATTTTATAAATGGAGATCCCGTAATCGCCTTCTTTGATGATCAGGTCTCCTTTTCGGTATTTCAGGGTGATGACCGGAAAAACATCCTCCTGCTTGTTCGTCATCGTTTTCACTCCTCTGTTCTCTGACCTCTTTCTGTTTCAGCCAACCGCTTTTACGTATAAACAGTCAAGGATTAGCTCCCCCGATTTATCTAAAAACCACGTATTTTAAGGATGTTATGTCAGCTTACAACATAACTAGTGTCCATCCATTAATGCCACTGTGGGCACTATGGATGGAAACTAACTATATTATCGATACTAAGGGGATTATCTCGTCAACAGAAATGATCCCGTCTTTGGCCTTTAGGAAGGCGATTTCCTCGATGGTATTCATGCCGTCCTGGATGGCAAATTGCCTTATCTCGGCAGCAGATTTGCCGTCCATGACCGCTTTTTTTATTTCTTCGTTAGTCGGTATAAATTCATAGACAATCGTTCTGCCTCTATATCCGGTTTGACTGCATTCATCGCACCCCTTTCCCTTATAAAAGACCACATCGTCAGAAAACTCCACGGGAAAATTGTTTGATCTAAGCTTTAGGTGAGCCTCCAGGTCCGGTTCTTTGCATTGAGGGCAAAGTTTTCTTACCAGGCGCTGGGAGACAACACCCAGAATACTGGAAGAAACTAGATAGTTATCAATGCCCATGTCTCCCAAACGGAGAAAGGTTTCTGCTGCTGTATTCGTATGAAGGGTGGTAATAAGGAGATGACCCGTCAATGCGGCACGAATGCCGATTTGGGCGGTTTCGGTGTCCCTCATCTCCCCCACCACAATGACGTCAGGATCGTGTCTCAGGATTTGACGCAGGCCTTGCGAGAAGGTCAAGCCGATATCCTCCCTAATCTGCACCTGGCATGTGCCCGGTAGTCCATACTCCACCGGATTTTCCAAGGTGATAATGTTTTTATCCGAAAAGACAGATTCCTGAAGACATGCGTAGATTGTTGTGCTCTTGCCGCTTCCGGTAGGCCCGGTAAAGATCAACATTCCATAAGGTTTGGCTATGCATTGCCTCAAGCCATTGATCTCCTGTTCAAGAAATCCCATGTCCTCAAGCTTCATCAACCCGCTGTCCTTATTTAGGACCCGAATAACCATGCTCTGCCCAAAAATCGTTGGTAGGCATGAAAATCTTAGGTCCACTGTTTTCCCATGAACCCTGATTTTTGCCCCCCCGTCCTGAGGCAACCTTCGCTCTGTGATATCCATATTGGACATAATCTTCAATCGGCTCGTAATGGAAGGTAAACGCCCTTTCGGGAGGTTTATCTCGTCATAAAGTACCCCATCAATACGGAATTTGACTTTGGCTATAGTAGCTTCCGGAATTATATGGATATCGCTGGCCCTTTTGGCCACAGCGATTTCCAGAATATGGTTAACGATCGCGATAATGGGCTTTTCTCTTCCCGTCTGATCAGTGATGCGATATCCCTCCTCCTCTTGGCTTCTGAGCTCTTCCACTTCAACTTCTGAGGTTTCAGATAGGATCCTGGTCAGGTTTTGATCGGCCGAGGTGCTATGGCGGTTGTCTATGGCATCCAGAATACCCTTTTCCGACCCAACACCAGCAACCTTGATATGCAAACCGGTGTGGAACCTGAGATCTGCTTCAGCATCAAGATTATTTGGATCAGCAACAATAATCGTCAACGTATTTTGTGTCAGTTTGATAGGAAAGACCTTCAGACGTATTAGAAGTTTAGCGGAAACCGTGTTGACCGCTGATTCATCTACAGGATACGTTTGTAAATCCACATACGGAAACCCGCGTTGCAGCGCAAGGGCCAAGGCCAACATCTCGCCGTCTATGATGCCCATATCCACAAGGATTTTTCCCAGACGACTGCCTCTATATTTTTTCTGCTTAGCAAGTGCGGTTTCGAGATCTTCCTGTGAAATAACTCCACCTGCAATCAAAAGATCACCCAGTTTTACATCAGCCTTCTTTGCTTTTTTTTCTCTCAGAGCCTTAAGAACCTCTTGGGGAGTCGCGACCTTGTTATCTACGAATATCTCTCCCAAACGTCTTTTGTGGAGCTGTTGTTGTGTCTTTAAACCAAGTTCTAATTGCTGGTCTGTAATTAGGCCCTCATCCTTTAAGGCCTTCCCTAATTTTTTCTTCACAGCAGGTTTCGTTGGAACCGGTTTTGGAACAAATACCCGAATAAGGTTGCTGTCTGGGCCAACCGGATCTAAAAAAATCCCTCCCGTATCTTCTGAACGCCGGTGGAAGAGAACTGCCTCTTTTTCTCCTTCCGGTTTCAATGAAACCACATCCGGAGAGGAGCCAGCCGAACTGTCATACCAATTCCCGGATACTATAGGTAAATCTGGAATACGTTTATCAAAATCCTTGACCCAATACACTGCCTCAATTCCTTTGATGCCTATCTCATCAAACTTCTTTTTGCCGTTCAAATCGATCCGCATAAAACGAACAACCATTTTAGCTGAATCGATAGACTCAACAAATCCCTTTAAAGGGGGGCCTTCAATAAAGCGAATGACGGCCTTATTTTTCGGATCTATAGACGTTTTTATTGCATCCATGACTAACTCCTGTCAGTGCCTAAAGAAGGTGATAAGAAGTCCCTTTTTTTGGGCCAAATTATAGGTGATTCCGCCTTGTGTGTCAAGTAAAAACGTATTACCTAACATCTTGATATTAAACGCTGTTATTGCCACTCGCCTTTGCGGGAGTGACGGCCTTGGAGACTTTTTGCGGACGTATCAATAAGGTATTTCGTATTCGATCTTGTCTGTCCAGCAAATCCTGAGTGTGACGGTGCGGGGTAAATCCCGCTACAACAAGTATCTCTCCGGAGCGCCGGCCTCTCAGATCTCAACGCTCCACAAGCAGGAAGTCGACGCGCCGGAGGTTGTAGACTCTGTGGGAGGAAAAAGAGATGAAAAAATTTCCTTTACAAACGTTGGTTGGAAAGATTAGATTCCCTAAAAATATATACAGGGAGGTCCTTTTGGAAGTTCAAACAGCAAAAAGCAAGCTGAAAAAGAAGAGTGTTTTTCGTGAGTATGCCGAGGCAGCGGTCATTGCAATTATCCTGGCACTTTTTATACGCACGTTTGTGGTGCAGGCGTTCAAGATCCCCTCTGGCTCCATGGAACCTACCCTTTTGGTAGGCGACCATATTCTGGTTAACAAATTCCTGTACGGTATTAAGATCCCCTTTATAAACAAGACATTGATCCCGATCAGTGAGCCCAAGCGTGATGATGTTATTGTATTTATCTATCCTGTTGATAAGAGTAAGGATTTTATCAAGCGGGTCATCGGCTTGCCCGGTGATGAGATCGAAATAGTCGATAACAAAATCTATATTA
>DAOVUP010000070.1 GCA_030632525.1 Desulfobacteraceae bacterium
AAAATCCGGCGTTGCCTGGCATTGGTAAGCCTTGCAAACAGGGGCAATACAGTGGTCCCTGTCAGATTCCGGGCCTCAAGGCGCTCACAGGTCTCGATGATATCCTGTTCGGTAGGCATAAAGACGAGGATATCTCCCGCCTGTCCCCTGTTACGCACCTTTTCAACTCCCCTGATGGCCATATCCACATAGGTTATCTCACCCTTGTCCTGCTGTTCAGGGTCAACGGGCAGATATTCCACAACCACAGGATATCTACGCCCGGAGACTTCTATCACCGGGGCCCCTCCAAAGGCTTTTGAAAATTTCTCAGTGTCGATGGTCGCCGAGGTTATGATGAGCTTGAGACACTTTCGTTTCATGAGAAGGGTTTTCAGAATTCCCAGGATGAAATCGATGTTGAGACTTCTCTCATGGGCCTCGTCCACAATGATGGTGTCATACTCATTGAGGTGGGGATCCTGTTGCGTTTCAGCCAACAGCATCCCGTCGGTCATAACCTTGATATAACCATAGCGGCTGGTTCGGTCTTTGAAACGTATCTTATACCCCACCGACTTCCCGATCTCTTCTCCTAACTCCTCCGCAATCCGTCCGGCTATGGTGGTGGCGGCAATCCGTCTGGGCTGGGTACAGGCTATCTTGCCTCCAATCCCCCTCCCTGCCTCTAAGCACATTTTGGGTATCTGGGTGCTTTTGCCGCAACCCGTGTCGCCGAAAATAATGACCACCTGATATTTTCGAATAGCATGGACTATGGCGTCTTTCCTGGCTGTTATGGGCAGATTTTCGGGGTATGAAACTTTAGGGAGACCCTGCACACGGCGATCTTTTTGCAAAATGGACGCCTCGACACGTTTTTCTAAAGACCTGAGCTGCTGAATCACCTTTTTGACCAGATCGGGCTGTTTACTCTTATTGAGGATATTCTTCAGTCGTCTGGCAAAGGGATGCCGGTCTCGTTGCATGACATGTGGGAGACGGGCACGGATCTCTTTAACATGAGTTGACAGGGTTACGGGTATGGAGTTTTTAGGCTGTCTGTTGAAGCTTGATGGATGCTTGGTACACATGCAGTTTTTCATGATAAAAAGCTTTAGACATCATGAGAGCCTATTAGATTATGATTACGAAAACAATTTTTGGAACAGAGCATTAGACAGTTAACAATTAAATCCTGTGCAAATCCGCCAGAGGCCGACAAGAAGCACAAAAAATTTTCTTTGCGCCTTTGCGCGAGACCTTTTTGGTTCCCCGCATCAGTTTTACTGAATACGGGATCTCCGTTACACTTCTACCGGCTTGTCCGGATTAGGTGACTGCATCTGAAGAAAACAGGGTCCTTTGCCTGCTGGCTGTTTTTGTGCTCTCCTCTGGTATCTTTTGGATCGGCTGCATCTTTCCTTTCAGGAAATATTTCCCGAACATCCTGTTGAATCCGGTCCAAACCCCTTCGTGCCGGTCCCTTTCCATGAATCGGCCCAGACCGTTTATCTTTGCATCAAGATCATCAATCAGGTTAAGGGCAAAGGCCTCTAAGAACTTTGGTTCTTTGGGGGAACCAAAATCGTACTGTCCATGGTGACTCAGTATCAGGTGTTTCAGTCGAATTGCCAGGGCTTCGGGAAATGCGTTTAAGCCCCTCAACTTTTCTTCCACCATGGTCATGCTCAATACCACATGCCCGACCAATCTTCCTTCATCCGTGTAGTCGATTTGGAGGTCGTATCCAAGTTCTTTTATCTTCCCTATATCGTGCAGAAATGCTGATGTGATTAACAGATCTCTGTTCAATTGCGGGTAATGTGCGGCCACCTGTATCGCCATCTGACAAACAGACAGGGTATGCTCTAAAAGACCGCCCAAATAGCTGTGGTGAAAACTTTTGGCTGCCGGCGCCTTCTTAAAGCGGGCCACAAACTTCCTGTCCCCCAAAAAGCTGTCAACCAGGCCCTTTAAATTGACGTCCTGCACACCCCTCAGGATCAGTCTCAGCGAACGCATCATCTCGGATGGATCTTCAGGGGTAGATTCTAAAAAGATTTCAGGGTCCGGTTGCTCCTTTAACAGGTCAAGTTCTGATACCGTTATCTGGATCTGATCGCGGTAAGAACCGGCATGACCGACAACCTGAATAATATCACCCTCTAGAAAAAGAGACGAAAGCGCTTCAGCCCGGTCCCACACCTTGGCAGGGATCTCTCCGGTTCTATCTGCCAAAGTCAGGTTCAGAAAGGATTTCCCGTTGCGGGTTTTTAATACCCTTTTTTCCTTGACTAAATAGCAACCTGACACCTTTTCATCTTCTTGTATCTCTTTTATCCAGAGGTGTGGAGACCGCATTGTTGAGTTTTCATCCATACTAATCATCAAAGTCCCCTGCTGGGCCTTTATCTACGTCTAATAAGGATGCACGCTCATGTATTTTGCTCTCTGTCCACTCGCCTGGATCCTCGATTCGCGTCCCCTTTGAGCCCAAATCATAGGAGTCTGCTTCGATGATCGCTTCGATAGCTAATGGAGCCGTGTCCCGGGCGTTAAATACGTCAGTCAGCAGACCGTAGACGAACTCTTCAACCCCTTTTGACATCCTGTCACGAAAATCCCGGGGAAGGCTTAGCAGCTTGTTCTCAAAGGGAAGGTTGAGTTTTTTGTAGTTACCCCCTTTAAGACCCTGGGCCTTTGCAAAGGTGACCATTTCATCCCACATATGGTCTGACATGCCATCTTCCGACACCTTAACAAACTCACCGTTGTCATCTAAAAGCGCATTGCCAAACTCATTGACCTTGACACCCCACGAAATCATCTGGAGGGCGGTGGCCACATTGGCCTTGGTGGTTCTGGTGGTCTGAGCTATGTTTCTGAGACGCTCCGAATTATTGCCAGATGTCCCGTGCTGGGCTCCCGAGATGATATACTGATCAAGGGCATTGTGAATCTCCGCTGTCAAAGGGACCTGAATACCCTCATCGCTCGCCTCAATGCCGTGGGTGGTTCCGTTGTTCAGGGCAATCCAGTCAGGAAATATATCGTGTGCGTTAAGTCCCCGGATCAAAAATAATGCCTCCGCTGAAGTGGAAAGACCCTCCTTTCCCTTTATCTCGCCCACCTCGGTCTCATACCCTGCCCATTTGGGCAGATAAGGGTTAAGGGTAAGGTTTGCCAGGAGATTTTCCTCGTCAGGGAGGTGTGAGGCATCTATGGCAATAGAGGTAATGCCGGCATCAAACATGGACGGGATTTCAGTTCTTGCTGCTTCAACATCCCCGCTCCCCTTGATGCCGTAATGATCTGCATGGATGGCAACAGGAACAGTAATACTTAGCTCATTCATTATTGCATCCACCTGTCTTGCCATATTCCAGTAATTGACAGCGCAATAGGCGTTGGCGCCCCCCTCGGATTTTGCGATTTCTATGATAATAGCCGCGTTTGCCCGCTGTGCAGCCCTGAGTACTCCACGGATCACAAACTGATTCCGGCCGTTGGCAGCTATGGTCATCGCCTTCCCCTTTTTAATCATGGCCCGGTCTATGACCTTACCACTTACAATCAATCCCCGGGAATTGGGAAATAATCCTACTATATTGGGCGGACGACCGATATCGAGCGCCTTTTCAAATTCCAAAGATGCTTTCCCTCTATTTAAAGACATGACAGACCTCCTTATTATCTTTAGGGGTTCAGAGTTCGGGATGCTTATTCTGGGCCCTTATTTGCCCAAGGTCCCCCATTTCCCTGATTATCTTTTTTTGGAGGACCGGATTGTTTCCCGCCAGACCCTTTGCCTTTTGAAAATGGAACTGAGCTTTCCTGGTCTGGCCTAATCTTTTAAAATAGCGTCCAAAGTTATAGTGGGCAAGCGCTAATTTATTTTCTCTCCCGTAGCAAAGACCCAAATGATAATAAACATCAAATCTTACAGGTTTGAGGTAGGAGAGTCTTTCGAAAATCCGGAGAGCCTTATTGTTTTTACCTAAATTTTCATAGGTTATCCCTACGAGATACAGGGTAGCCACATCCCGGTGATTTAGCTCCAGGGCCCTATTCAATATTGTCAGGGCCTTCTGGTCCTGGCCATTCATCTGGTAGGCCTCTCCCAGGGTCCTCAAGATTGGGATGAAGTCAGGCTTCCCCTGGAGCGCTTTTTCAAGCTCGCGAACTGCCTCATCATATCTTCCTTCCTCCATATAGACGATCCCGAGCCCGAAATAGGGCAGCGGGTTATCTGGATTTTCTGCTATCTTTCTGTCAAACAGCCTTTGCGCATCGCGACTATCAAGTGTGCTCGCCCCAATAACGGTTTTAAAGGCTGGAAACCGGCCCGTTAACAAGGCGGCCTCTTCAGTGACGGGTCTTGGCGTATACGAGGATAACAGCGCCTCTAAGTTGGCCATCCTCTCAGGACCCGTGGGATGGGTCAGAAGATAAGCCGGGATCTTGCCAGTGCCTAACCAGCTTCCCTTTTGTATCTTGTTAAGCGCCCTGATCATTCCCGCCGGATCAAAGCTCGCAGGCTCCATATATTTGTAACTTAGTTGATCTGCCTGGCGCTCGTCTTCGCGGCTGAAGTGAAGCTGTGCCTGCATCCCTGCAGCCAATGTACCCGTGATTATGGCGCCGGCCGCCTCCCCTCCAAGCAGCATTCCTGCTAATATTCCTGCTAATGTGGCTATCCCGATATTTTTGCTCTGCTCAATTCTCTTGGATAAATGTCTTGCTGAAATATGGCCTATTTCATGGCAGATAACTGCAGCCAACTCATCAATATTATCCATGGCTTCTATTAAACCGGAAAAGATGAATATATGGCCTCCGGGGGCAGCAAAGGCATTCAATGTGTTATCCTTGATGAGGTAGAAATGAAAAGGGAAATTCTTCGTTTCTAAAGGGGCGAGGAGATAATGGCCCAGATCATTGATGAATTGATTGGCAAAAGGGTCTTCGACAAGTTGGAATTGTGCCAGGGCCTGGGCCAGGAATTCCTCGCCCATCTTACGTTCGTCCTCGATGGAAAGGGCTGACGCATCTCTTATCAAAGGGGGTGATGCACACAGTAAAAACGTTAGGATGCATGTAAGCGTGATCAAGCGGCGCAAAGCGCGAGGCGTAAGGCGCAAGGCGCATGGAAATGAATGAGCACCCGTATCTTGCATCTTGCATCCTGCATCCTGCATCCTGTTAAAATGAGAGCGGTATTTATTGTTCAAAGGTCTCACCCTATGAGGCTTTTTCGCCTTCCTTTACCTTCGGGGCCTCAATCCAGAGACCCTCCAGGTCATAAAACTCCCTTAGAGGCTGGTAGAAAATATGGATTACCACATCACCGTAGTCCATGAGGACCCAGTGCCCTTCCTGTTCTCCTTCAGTGCCATAGGGCCTGAACCCTGCCTCACGCAGCGTACTTTGTAAATGCCGCGAAATGGCCTGGACCTGTCTTGTCGATTTTCCACTGGTAATAAGAAAGTAGTCGGTAACCGAGGTCAGATCTTCCACGTGTAAGAGGACCGGGTCAACCGCCTTTCGTTCCCTGATGGTATTCAGGCAGAGCGTTGCTTTATCGATTGGTTGCATCATTTCGGTATAATCCTTTTTTTTCAATATAAATCCTGACAGACTCAGGGACTAAAAAGCAAATAGACCTGTTTTCTTTTACCATCCCCCTGATACGTGTTGAGGATATATCCATAACAGCAGTCCTGATAAGCATAACGGTCTTACCCGAAGGGGCAACAAAGAGATCAGACCCGTCCTCTTTCCTCTTTATTCCCACATCCAACTCTGAAAGAACCGACATCAGGTCGTGAGATTGGAACCCGGCGCGCGTGATGATAACAAAATGGGCATAGTCAAAGAGATATTTATATTCCCTCCAGGTCTTGATTTCCAAAAAGGCGTCCATTCCCATGATAAAGAAAAGGTCCGGGTCCGGGCGGAATATCCTGTGAAACTCCCTGAGAGTCTCTATGGAATAGGAGTGCCCGGCCCGTCTCCCTTCCAAGTCTACGGCTTCGATGTAAGGGGAAATATCAGCAGCCAACCGGGTCATGGCCAACCGGTGCTTGAATGAGATCACAGGCATTTTTGTCTTGTGTGGGGGAGATGCGGAAGGGATCAGATATACATTCTCCAGGTTCAATTCCTGGCATATTTCCTCTGCACAGCGCAGATGACCCAAATGAATCGGATCAAAAGTCCCGCCCAGGATACCTATTCTCAACAAATTCCTCCTCAAAAAACGTTAACTCTTCGAGACCTTTGAAAAATGTTCAATTTTGGTCAAGGTCAAGTCGAAGATCCCGCACTTTGAGCGGGGGAAAGCAAAAAGTTCAACCACAGGAATATATAAAATATTTCGAGGATTGAAATTTGAGCCTGACGCCGAGATTGGGCAGATAAGCACAGACTTCGAAAGGGGACGTTTTTCAAAGGTCTCACCTTATCTGTCCCTGCCCATAGACTATAAATTTCGTGGTCGTCAGCTCTTCCAATCCCATGGGGCCGAATGCGTGAAGTTTAGAGGTGTTTATCCCGATTTCTGCGCCAAGACCCAGCTGGTTACCATCATTAAACCGGGTAGAGGCATTGATCAAGACAACGGAAGAATCCACCTCGGTCAAGAACCGCTGAGACCTGGCATAATCGTTGGTTATAATGGCCTCTGTATGGTTGGAACCATATTTTTCAATATGATCAAGGGCCTCATCCATATGGGAAACGATTTTAACTGCAAGAATCAGGTCAAGAAATTCCCGAGGCCAGTCAGATTCATCAGCGGGCCTCATATCCGGAATCAGCCCAACGCTCTCAGGGCAACCCCTGAGTTCAACTCCTGCATCACGAAATAATTTCGCCATATCAGGGAGAAAGTCTGCTGCTACATCCCTGTGCACGAGCATGGTTTCCATGGCATTGCACACCCCTGGCCTGTGGACCTTGGCATTATAGCATATCTCCCTCGCCATATGGAGGGAAGCGGATCTGTCTACATAAATATGGCACACTCCCTTATAATGTTTCAACACCGGAATTCGAGAATGGTCTGTGACAAAGCGGATCAGCCCCTCCCCTCCCCTGGGGATAATAATATCTATATGTTCATCAAGGCCTATCAAGATATTGACAGCCTCTCTGTCGGTCGTGGGTATGACCTGAACGGCCTTTGGGGGGAGCCCGGTTTCTTGGAGGGCCTCACTTAACAGGTTACCGAGGATGATGTTGGAGTAAATGGCCTCTGATCCACCCTTAAGGATCACCGCATT
>DAOVUP010000188.1 GCA_030632525.1 Desulfobacteraceae bacterium
CTGAAATTCAAGAAGAGATATGGCAAGTTGGCCTCTTTAAGTAATTGAAAGCGGCCATTCGAAAGATACTCTCTGACCGTCTGAATCGCCTTTTCCCCCATTGGAACAAGTCTCTCCTTGGAACCCTTTCCCAAAGTCCTTACATATCCGGCTTCCAGGTTGATATTTAGAACCTTGAGGCCTACCAATTCGGAAACCCTTAATCCGGTGGCGTAAAGGAGTTCGAGCATGGCGTGGTCCCTTTTTCCCATGGGAGTGGAGGGATCAGGCTGGGCCAGGAGACGTTCAACCTCAGCCATGCTCAGGACATCCGGCAACCTCCGGGAAAGCCGTGGCGTTTCCAGGAGCCTTGCAGGATTTTCCTTTATATGGCCTTCTGAAGTAAGAAAACGGAAAAACATCTTTGTGGCCGAGATATTCCTTGCTACCGACCTGGCAGAAAGGCCTTTTCTCAGGGCGCCTGCATATTCGCTAATCTGTTCCCGGGAGATTTGAAGCGGGTTCAGATCTGATTTTTCAAGGAACTGGGTAAATTTTGAGAGATCCCTGCTGTAGGCCTGGATTGTGTTATCTGCAAGACCTCGTTCCAGTCTCAGATAATTGATGAATTGATCTGTCAGGTCATACATTTTCGCAATTCCTCAATTATCCCTTATCATAAATCGTAAATATGATCATTCTTAGTCAGGATTCTTGGACCCTCATCCTCGATCAACACCATTTCTTCGAGACGTACGCCTCCTTTGTCTGGAATATAAATCCCGGGTTCAACGGTGAACACCGATCCTTTTTGGAGTTTCACCGGATCTCTCGGACCGACTTTCGGACGCTCGTGGACGGCAAGACCGACTCCGTGGCCCAGCCCATGGCCAAAATTTTCTCCAAACCCTGCCGCATTTATAATTTCTCTCGCTGTCCTGTCTAAGTGTGTGCTATCCACCAAAGGCCGAACCTCTTTCAAGGCTGAAACCTGTGCCTGGCGGACAGTCCTGTAAATATTCCTGAAATCCGCTCCCGGCTCACCCAAAAATACCGTCCTGGTTATGTCTGAACAGTAGCTATTCAGCCTGACTCCGGCATCTATAATAACCGGCTCGTTTCTTACAAGTTTGCGGTCTGTAGGCACGGCGTGGGGCAGGGCGCTGTTTGGGCCTGAGGCAACAATCGGAGGAAAAGACAGACTTTCTGCTCCGCCATGGCGAGCGAGGATTTCAATTTCCCATGCCACCTCCTTTTCTGTCATGCCTGGTTTGAGCTTCGCAATAATTTCATTCAAGATCTCTGAAATCAAATTTGCGGCATCTCCTATAGCCTTGATTTCCTCTTTGTCTTTTACCTCACGCATATCTTCAACCAGACCGTTTAGGGGAACAAGATCTATCCCTGGTGAGAAGCCTTTGAGCTTTTCGCTAAAGCTCTCATATAATCCCCAGGTTAGATAATTTTCTTCAAAACCGAGCTTTTTTACTCCCATACCCTGTATCAATCCGGGCAAATCATCGGCCAAACCCTTTTTCAGGATCTGAACCTCAAAATCAGCCGCCTCTTTTTCTGCTTCTAAGACGTATCTTGAGTCAGTGACCAGCAGAGATCTGGTGTTGTTTATCAGGAGAGACCCTGATGACTCTGTGAATTGGGTGTCTCCTGCCTTGAATCCCGATAAATATCGTCGGTTTTCAGGGTGAATGATCCATGCTGTATCACAATCCCCTGTGGAGGTTTCTTTCAGGCGTTGCCTCAGAGCAGCCAAACGTTTAGAATAGATTGATTTTGCCATGTATCCCTTTTACCTAAGGTGATCGGTTCCAGGTTTAGGGTTCAATGTTCGAGATTCCCGATATAGCTGTTTTTGCCTTATGCCGATCGTACTGTAGTGCGCATCCACAAATAACATTGTGAGACCTTTGCAAAACGCCCCCTTTCGAAGTCTGCGCTTATCTGCCCAATCTCTGTGTTGCGTTCAGATTTTAATCCTCGAAATATCTAATATATTCCTGTGGTTAAAATCCTCACGCGCCTTGATCTTGAAGGAAATTGAGCATTTTTCAAAGGTCTCATTGTGGGCACTCTGGGTTTCCAATTCATAAATGACCTTTTTGCAAGGTCAAGGAAAATCCCGCCTATCACCGGCGGGACACGGAGGTATATCCCGCTTTCAGCGGGACCGACAAGGAACCCCGCAGTTTGACACCGAGATTGCGAAAAAGGGCCATTTATGAATGGAAACACTCTAACAGAGTTGCGTGCCGATTGCAATTGTGGATCATTGGGCAGTGTCTTGTTGACAGAACCCATACCAGCTGTTAGTACACCTTTTGACATTGAGAAGAGGGGATTGATACGGTTTTCATATGGCTCAAGGGAAAATAGTCGAATATATTGATCAGGGGAGATTTGTCTGCACAATCTGCCTCCAGGATAAGGGTAACAGACTGCATCTGTTGACACCGTCAAATCGTGAGGTCAATCTATCGCAAAAAAGGATAATGCTCATTTCAGAGGCCACCATAGATATTTCACAAACAAGGGAAGATCTGTTAGAAAAACTCAAACAGAAAGAGGCGAAAAGGATCAGGCTGAAAGAGCAGATTGAGGTGGAGGAGCTTTGGGAACTGGTTCAGGACGAAGATGAGAGCTTTGACCACAAATATCTTGCTCATCTGGTTTTTGGTGAAACAGTTACAGAAGACCACTGTTCCGCCCTTGTGCGTGCTCTTTTTGAAAATCATTTATATTTTAAGATGAAGAACGGGCGTTTTCTGCCTTTTTCAAAGGAAAAAGTCGAACAAATAATCAGGCAGCGAGAGGAGGAGGCTGCAAAGGCGGAAAAGCTCAGCCAGGGAAGCGACTGGTTGAAGCAGATTCAAGAGGGGAATAAGCCAAACGATCCACCATTCAAAGCGGATATTGTTCATTTGCTCATTCAATTGGCACTATACGGAAATGATACCCCTGATTATAAATACGGCAAGGAACTCCTTTCAAATGCTGGCATATCAGATATCCGGCAGGCAAGGGTCCTGCTCGTTAAGTTAGGCGAGTGGGAAGAAGATGAGAACCTGGCTCTGTTGAGATCGGGTGTTGAGACCACATTTACCCAGAATCAATTAGAGGCAGCTGCCCGTTTGAGCACCGGTCAACAGGCCGATTTGGCAGGCCGCGAAGACCTCAGGGATCTACCCTGTCTAACCATTGATGGGCCATTCACTCAAGATTTTGACGATGCCATAAGCTTCAAGATGGTTGGCGATGAACTGCACGTTGGTGTGCATATCGCCGATGTGGCAGGGGCCATTCCAGCGGATAGCATCCTTGATCTGACCGCTGCCGAAAGGGCTTTATCTCAATATCTGCCGAGAAGGCAGATACCGATGCTCCCCGCAGATCTATCCAGAGATGTTCTCAGTCTGAGACAGGGCCGCGACAGCAATGCAATTTCTCTTTTAACCCGTTTTGACAAGACTGGGGTATTGCTTGATTACAGGTTTACGCCCTCTGTCATTCATATTGCACATCAGCTTATATATGAAGATGTTAATGAGTCAATAGAAGGAGACCCCCTGTTTAAAGAAATGCATCGATTCAGCAAACAGCTGCAAAACAAAAGGATGCGCGAAGGGGCCTTGAATCTTTCACTCTCTGATCTGGAGGTGAGGTTTAATGGGGCACTCTCCTTAGAACTGGTTGAACAGGACACGCCTTCCCGGGTTATTGTAGCAGAATGCATGATTCTTTATAACTGGCTTGCTGCAACATTTTGCATGGAAAACCAGATCCCAATTCTATTCAGGACCCAGGCCGACCCCGGTGAAAGGTTGCCTTTGGATGAAAAGGGGTACCTCTACTATGTGTTTCAGCAACGGCGAAAATTAAGTCCTCTTCATATCCGAACCAAGCCAGGCCCCCACAGTGGGTTGGGTGTGGAAATGTATATACACGCCACATCTCCCATAAGGAGATATCTTGATCTTGTCAATCAGCGTCAGATACGTAATTATCTTTTACAAAAAGAACTCATTTACAGTGAGAAAATGCTGAAAGAGATTAGGATATCTACCGAGCCCATTATAAAAAGTCTGGGGATAATAAATCGAAACCGTCTTCGCTACTGGATACTAAAATATCTCTCGCAGCACCGTGGCAAGAAATTGAAGGCCCTGGTACTTGATGAATTCAAGAACAAGTATCGTATTGTCCTGACAGATTCCCATCTGTTGGTTGATATAAAGCGCCAAGAAGGCTCTATCCTCAGCCAGGGGCAGGAAATCCTGGTCGAAGTTAAGAAGTCTGATCCGTGGGATGATATTATAAACC